>JBEGQI010000100.1:0-52455 GCA_041181065.1 Verrucomicrobiota bacterium
ACGCGCCGGTGGGGAGCTATGGGATCACGGCTGCGTTGGTGGAGGGGTCGGGTCTGACGAATTATGCCATCGGATATTCCAATGGCGTGTTGAGCGTGGGCTATGCGGCCTTGTCGATCACGGCGGCCAACACCAACAAGGTCTATGGCCAAACCATCACGTTCACCGGGACCGAATTCACGACCTCGGGCTTGTTGGCTGGCGATGCGGTCACCAACGTCTCGGTCACCTGTGCGGGCGGCGGGAGCAACGCCCCGGTCGGCACCTATCCGATTGTGATCGGCGGTGCGCAAGGGACCGGCATCACGAACTACGCCATCACTTACAACTTTGGCACGCTTAGCGTGGCGCAGGCGAACTCGACCGTGACTTCGCTCGACACCAACAAAGTTTACGGCACTGAGTTGAATCCGAGCGAATACACCGTGAGTGGATTGCTCAACGGCGACAGTGTGACGAACGTCAGCCTCAGCTGTGCCGGTTCCGCGTCAAACGCGCCGACTGGCTTGTATCTCATCAACGTGGGTGTGGTTGAAGGCCTGGGCATCAGCAATTATTCCGTGCTGAAGGCGTTTGGTGCCATGACCGTGTCTCCAGCAACCTTGACCATCACAGCGGACAGCACGAACAAGGTCTATGGAACCTCTCTGACGCCTGTCAGCTATAGCGTGGCAGGTTTGGTCGGCGGCGACTCGGTCACGAATGTCTCGCTCGCGACCTCCGGTGGCACCAGCAACGCCCCGGTCGGCAGCTACACGATCAACGCCAGCAGCGCGCAGGGCAGCGGACTTACGAACTATGCAATCACCTACGTTGCGGGTTCGCTCGGCGTTACACCTGCCCCGCTGAGCATCACTGCCAACAATGCATCGAAGTTGGCCGGCACAACGCTGACGTTCGCGGGCACCGAGTTCACGTCGTCCGGCTTGAAGAACGCGGATGCGGTGACGAGCGTTAGCTTGAGCAGCTCCGGTGCTGGCGCGGGCGCAGCGCCCGGAACGTATCCCATCGTTGCGACCATCGCGCTGGGGATTGGGCTGACGAATTATGCAATCAGCTATGTCAACGGGACGTTGACCGTGACCAACGCCGGCGCTTTGTTCCAGATCACGTCCATCGTTGTTTCTAACGACGTGGCAACCATCACTTGGAATTCACAGAGCAATCAGACATATCGGCTCCAATTCAAGGACGACTTTGCGGCGACGAACTGGATCGATGCAGCTGCGACTGTGACCGCAGTGGGTGCAAGCACCGTCACCACAAACGCGTTGCTCGGCGCACCGCAGCGGTATTTCCGCGTGAAGGTTGAGAACATTGCTTCTGCGCCTGCCCCACAAATCATTTCAATCACAGCGAATGCCAGTCAGGCGGTTGTCACCTGGACTTCTGTGGCGGGGCACTTCTACCGGCTGCAATACAATGACGACCTGACGACGACCAACTGGGCAGATGTATTACCTGAAGTCGGCGCAACAGGTGCCAGCTCGTCGGCGACTAATTCCACGGCGGGTGTGACAAAACGCTTCTATCGGGTGTGGTTGAGGCAATAGCCATCCCGGAGCATTCAAGATTCAAACAATTCTTTCGGTGTCGTGCTGCCTAAAGATAGCTTAGCGGTATCTAAATGATCATATTCAGACGAGGCTATTTGGTTTGGCTGGTCACAGGTTTTCTATTCTTACTTGGCCGTGTCGGGCAGGCCAACGGCGCAACTGTGCCGGCGGGTTTTTCCGAGACGGTGATTCCCGGTCCCGGCGGCGGTAGTTGGAATGAAGCTGTCGGTGTGACGTTCGATGCGGTCGGGCGCATGTTCGTCTGGGAGCGAACCGGGCACGTGTGGATGCGTGGCGCGGGGGCGACTAATTTTACTGAAATCATCGATATCAGCGAGGAGGTTGGCGACTGGGGGGATTATGGCTTGGTCGGGTTCGCCTTGGATCCCGGTTTCATTTCTAACGGTCACATCTATTTGCTCTACGAAGTGGACCGGCACCACCTGCTTTATTACGGCACGACGAACTACAACGCGAACGCCAACGACTATAACAGCGCGACCATTGGCCGCCTGACGCGCTACACGTGCGTGGCTTCGAATAATTTCCAGTCGGTCGATCTGGCGAGCCGACTGATCCTGATTGGCGATTCAAAAACGAATGGCATTCCCATGTGCTCAAATACGCACGGCGTCGGCAGTGTGTTGTTCGGCGAAGACGGCAGTTTGTTGGTCACATGTGGTGATGGGGCCAGCGCTAACGCAGTCGATACCGGTGGCGCCATTCCGGCCAGCACGGCTCCGCAGGCGTTGATCGATGGCATCATTTCACCGAAGGAGGATGTCGGGGCTTATCGCTCGCAGATGTTGACCAGCCTCGACGGGAAGGTTCTGCGCATTGATCCAGCCACAGGCAACGGCCACCCAAGTAATCCCTTCTATGAGCCTGCCAATCCAAAGTCGGTGAAGTCACGCGTGTGGGCGCTGGGGTTGCGCAATCCATTCCGCACCGTGCTGCGTCCCGAATCCGGCAGCCATGATCCCGCCGAGGGAAATCCCGGCGTGCTCTACGTGGGGGAAGTCGGCTGGGACAACTGGGAATCACTCAAAATCATCGCCGGACCGGGTAAGAATATGGGCTGGCCCTTGTTTGAGGGCCTGACGTTCACGCCGACCTTTTCGGCCGGCGGCACGTATGACGTGGATGTTTATAATCAGGACGCCCCGAACCCACTCTACCCCAGCGGTGGTTGCAACCCGTTTTTCTCGTTCCGTCAGCTGTTGAAACAGGATACGACAAACTTCGCGGGCTTTCCGCCGTTCGACAATCCGTGCAATGCGGCGCAGAAAATTCCTTCCACCATTCCGCAATTTCTGCACACGCGCCCGGCACTTGATTGGAACCATGCCGTCACCACAACGCGCTGTCCTACATTTGATGATGCTGGCAATGCGACGACCGCTCTGGTCGGGGCTGTAGGTGCGCCGGTGGGGGGCACGCAGTTCCGCGGCAACTGCTCCGTGGGCGGCACTTGGTATACCGGCACCGCATTTCCTCCCCAATACCAGAACACCTATTTTCATGCCGACTGGGGGCAACTCGTGGTGAAGAACATCGCCACCGATGCCAACAACCATCCGACGAACGTCGCTGATTTTATGAGTGATGCAGGTGCGGTTGTCTGCATCACGCAACATCCGCTGGATGGAAGCCTCTACTACGTCAGTTACACTTGGGGGGACGCCGGGACGGTGCGGCAGTTGTCTTACACTGGCAATCGGACGCCTGTCGCGGTGGCGTCGGCGGACCAGTATTACGGCCCGGGGCCGTTGACGGTGCAGTTCAGCAGTGCGGGTTCCGTGGATCCAGATGCGCAGATGATTTCGTATCAGTGGAATTTTGGCGACGGTTCGCCCGTGAGCACGCTGGCAAATCCATCGCACCAGTTTACCGCCATTGGCAGCACACCAACAAATTTCCCAGTGACCTTGACCGTCACCGACACGGGCGGACTTTTTGCGAGCAAGACGCTGAACATTGCGTTGAACGACACACCGCCGAACGTGTTCATCACCTCCCCCACCAACGGCATGCTTTACTCTCTCACGAACCCGACAGTGTTCAATCTGACGGCAAGTGTGTCGGACGCGGAGTCACCGGATTCCCAGCTTCGTTACAGCTGGTTGACTTTGCTGCATCACAACAATCACAACCATGTGATCGCCACGGATACAAATCACACTTCGACGACCGCGACGGAACCGATCGGATGTGATGGCGAGAATCTCTATTACTTTGTCGTGTCGCTGACCGTCACCGATCCGCGCGGCCTTTCGACCACCAAAGAGGCCCGGCTCTTCCCAAACTGCGGCACGCCTGACACTCCGCCAACGATTTCCAATATCCCCGATCAGGCAACAGAGCTTGGCGTTCCAACCGCAGCCATTTCATTTACAGTCGGAGATGCGCAGATTGCGGCGGCCAATTTGCAATTGAGCGCCACCTCGTCGAATCCAGCCCTTGTGCCGGTGAGCAATATTGCCTTTGGCGGAACAGGTGCGAACCGCACTGTTGTCGTTACACCGGCACCGAACCTGAACGGCGCCACGACCATCACCATCACCGTGAACGACGGTCCGCATGATGTGAGCGATTCTTTCGTGCTCACTGTTACTGGCAGTAATACGCCGCCGACGATTTCGGCGTTAGCCGATTCGACCGTAGCTGAAGGAACCTCCACCGCTCCGCTTAACTTCACAGTGGGTGACGTGCAGACGCCGCCTGGCAGCCTCATGCTGAGCGGCGAAGCCTCTAATCCGGCGCTGGTGCCATCCGCCAACATTGTCTTCGGCGGCGCCGGCGCGAACCGCACGGTGACAGTCACGCCCGTCGCTGGAAAGACTGGCAACACCACCATTTCTGTCATCGTGAGTGACGGACAGTTGATGGTGACAAACCGCTTCGCGTTGCTGGTAACCAGTCTTCCAGCGGGTCTGTTCGCGGCGACGAATGCGACGCCCATTGGCGGCGCCGACGTTGGGGCAATCAATCCGTATCCTTCTACAATCAAAGTTTCAGACTTGGGCGGGACGGTCAGCAGTGTGACGGTGACATTGAGCGGGTTGGCACACACGTGGCCGGACGATTGGGACATCCTGCTCGTCGGTCCCGGTGGACAGCAATTGATTCTCATGTCCGATGTCGGCGGTGGTAACGCCATCACCAATGTGAACCTTACTTTTTCCGCTTCAGCCGTATCGTTCCTCGCTGATTCGAACACGCTCACCACGGGCACCTATTTGCCGACGGACTTTGCAACGGGTGGCACGTGGCCTGCGCCTGCACCGAGCGGCCCTTACGCCACCAATCTTTCCGTGTTCACCGGCCAACAGGCCAACGGAGTTTGGTCGCTCTACGTGTTTGATGGTGGCCTGGGTGATTTTGGATACATTGTGAACGGCTGGAGTTTGGCTGTGGCGACAACTTCTTCCAACCCGCCGCCACCGGTCATTTCGACTATCGCAGATCAATTCACGGTCATCAGCACGCCGACCGCACCAATTCCGTTCACAGTGGCCGATTCAGATACGACCGCCAGCAATTTGGTTTTTTCTGCGGGCTCGTCCAATCCGACACTGGTGCCGACCAACAACATCGTCTTTAGCGGCAGCGGTTCAAACCGGACGGTGACCATTACGCCAGCCTCCGGCTGGACTGGGACCACCATCCTTACCGTGTTTGCCAATGATGGAACCAGTCTCGCCGGCCGCTCGTTCAACTTCACGGTCGCGACCTCGCTGCCAACCGTCAGTGCGTTCACAAACGGTTCGTTGATCACGATCCGTGATACGAATTCGGCGCTGCCGTATCCTTCCAGCATCAATGTTGCGGGCATGAGCGGAAACATCAGTAATGTGACCGTCACCGTGCACGGCTTCAATCACACGTGGGGATCAGATGTAGATGTGTTGCTCGTGGGACCAGTCGGACAAAATGTGATGCTGATGTCCGATTGCGGCGATGGTGATGTGAACAACGTCACCCTCACTTTTAATGATGATGCTGCCGGACCAGTGCCCGGTTCAAGTTTAACCTCGGGAACATTCAAGCCCACCAACCTTTCGGATGTCTCGTTGTTGGGTGATGATTTTCCTGTGCCCGCTCCGGCAGGTCCCTTTGGCAGCACACTGTCAGTCTTCTCCAACTCGACGCCCAATGGGACTTGGTCGCTTTATGTTTTGGACGACGGCCCGGGCGACACGGGCACTATTGCCGGTGGCTGGTCATTGACGATCTCCACGCTCGCAATCTTTGGTTCGGTTAGTCCACCCATCATCAATTCGGCAAATTTCCTCAACGCTACCCAGTTCCATCTTGTCGGCACAGGTGATGCCAATGCGACCTATCATATCCAAGCCTCCACAAACCTGCTGAATTGGTCGGAAATCGGCTTGGCCACGGCGAACGGCAGCGGGGTGTTTGAATACATCGACGGCGCGGCGGCCGGGTTTAGAACTCGTTACTATCGGGTGACTTATCCGTAATGTCGCCTCGCAATCCGAGTATCTCCCTAACATCTTAAGCTTTCGACACAGGCGCTCCCCCCGGGGGGCGCCTGCTACTTTTGTGTGGATTGGGGATTAAGCTAAAAACGGTAGTCTGGAGGGCGTCGGTATTTGTAGCACAAGGCTTTGTGAAGGCGGTGCGCGGTCAAGGCCGTCAGTTGGGAAAATTTCTAGTATATGATGTCAATGAATGTTTGGACACTAGTCCGTTTGATGGTGGTCTTGCTGGCACTTTTTCCTGCCTTTGGAGTGCGCGCCGCCGCGCCAACCATTGCTCCTATTCCTGACTACACAGTTTTGGTGGATCATCCGGCTTTGGTTTTACTCACGGTCAATGACGCTGACACGCCGATCACCAGCCTTAGCTTAACCCTTACTACCTCCAATCCAGCACTGGTTGATACCAACAAAGATGTGCTTGTCCGTTGGTTCGCCGATGGTGGCGGTTCGCCAGATCTGCCCACGAGCTGGTATGCCACCATCGCTCCGCGTTTCGGGCTAACCGGCACGGCGACGAATACCGTCACGGTCAGCGATGGCACGAGCAGCGCAAGCGCAACATTCGTCCTGACGGTCCTTCCGCCGCCGGCCAATGCGGTGAGGTTCGCCAACACAAATCAGATATTGCTCCCGTCCAGCGGAGTTGCCAGCCAATACCCCTCGACGAATGTCGTCACTGGCATGCTCGGAACGGTTACCAACGTGATCGTGACGTTCAGCAGATTTACGCACCAAAATCCAAACGACCTGCACATGTTGCTAGTGAGTCCGTCCGGGCAGGGGATGGTGATCTGGTCCAAGGTGGGCGGAACTTCGACGCATGACTCCCAACATGAAGTCACGAACGTCACCGCCACGCTCACGGACGCCGCACCCCACTGGTCTCCACTTCCGCCGGATTATAATATTTGGACGGAACGGTTCCGGCCGGGCGATTATGCGGTGAGTGAACCTCCGGCCAATAATTTCCCCGCGCCTGCTCCAGCCGCGCCCTATGTGCCCACGCTTGCTTCAAACGCCTTTCATAATGCGTTCAACGGGTTGTCCCCCAATGGAACGTGGTCCCTTTACATCTACGACGATCAAGCCTCTTGGACTGGAAGCATTGCGGGCGGCTGGAGTCTGACGGTGGCAACGACCGGTCTGCAACCGGCGATCAGTGACATCACCGACCAAATCACGATGACCAATACGCCGACGCCTCCCATCGCGTTTACCATCAGTGATCCCGACACGCCTGTGACGAGCCTGACGGTGAGCGGCAGTTGCTCGAATCCCACGCTCGTGCCGACGAACAATATTGTGTTCAGCGGCACCGGCAGCAATCGCACGCTTACGATCACGCCCGCACCGGATCAATCCGGCATCGCAACGATGAGCGTGACTGTGAGCGACGGCACCAACACGGTCACGGACACGTTTCAACTCACCGTGCTTTCCTCGCCGCCGGCGACAGCTTCATTCACGAACACAACGCTGATCAACATCCTCGATAACAGCGCGTCGTCGCCATACCCATCTTCCATCAATGTTGCCGGAATGGCGGGCACGGTTAGCACCATGACCGTTACGCTGAACGGTTTTAATCAGAGTTGGGGCAGCGACGTGGACGTGCTGCTCGTTGGCCCGAATGGACAAAACTGCATCCTCATGTCCGACTGCGGTTCTGGCTTCGTGAACAATGTGTCGCTGACTTTTTCGAACGGTGCGCCTAACGCTGTGCCAGCCTCCGGCCTCACCACAGGTCTTTATCGCCCTACGAACTTGACGGATACCTCTCCCGGCGGCGACGCCTTTCCTTCCCCGGCTCCCGTTGGTCCGTATGGTGCGGGCCTTACCAATTTCTACGGCACCAATCCCAACGGCACTTGGTCGCTTTACGTTTTTGACGACGGCCCGGGTGACGTGGGCAATTTCGCGGGTGGATGGAGCATGACCATCACCACGCAGAATGTGGCGCCGTCAAACACTCCACCGACGATCACTGCCGTCAGCAATCAGGTCACAGTCGTCAACACCGCTACCGCCGCCATTCCCCTCACCATTGCGGACGCACAGACAGCGGCATCGAACCTCGTGCTCACGGCCGTCTCATCCAACGGGACCTTGATGCCGACGAATCGGATCGTATTTGGTGGTGCGGGTTCGAGTCGGACTGTGACTCTGGCGCCGTCTTCAAACCAACTCGGCACCGCGACCATCACGCTTGTGGTAAGCGACGGTTCGTTGGTGGCGTCAAACAGCTTCACGCTCACCGTGAATCCTGCGCCGTTGACGGTCACCGCCAACAGCCTTAGCCGCGGCTATGGTCTGACCAATCCCATCCTCACCGGCAGCGTCTTGGGTTTGCAGGCGGGAGATAACATCACGGCAAGTTTCTCCACTACGGCGAATACGAACAGCCCGCTTGGCAATTACCCAATCACCTTCACGCTATCAGATCCGGGCGCCAAGCTTGGCCTCTACACCGTGACCACGAACAACGGCACGTTGACGGTGACCAATGCGCTGCTGTCTGTTACGGCCAGCAACTTGAACAAGGTTTACGGCACCACACGATTGTTCGCGGGCAATGAATACGCCGTGACTGGAGGAACTTTCTTCAACGGCAATGCGATCACCAATCTCACCTTGGCGAGCGCGGGCACAAATGCATCTGCCGGCGTCGGGGGCTACCCGATCTCTATCACCAATGCCGCCGGTCCGGGCCTGACCAATTATTTGATTTCGTATGTTGCTGGTTCGCTCTCGGTGACTGCTGCACCACTGACGGTGACAGCCAATAGCAGCAACAAGACTTACGGCGCCACCCGCACCTTTGCGGGCGGTGAATTTGCCATCACTTCTGGCGCGTTGTTCAATGGCAACACGCTTACCAACGCCAGCATCTCCAGCGTGGGTGCGGCGGGGAGTGCCCCGGTGGGCAGTTACGCCATCATCGTGACCAATGCGCTCGGCCTTGGAGCATCAAACTACGCGATCAGTTATTTGCCTGGAGCGCTGTCAATCAACGCTGCCAGTTTGTTGGTAACTGCAAGCAACACGAACAAGGCTTACGGAACCTTACTCAATCCTGCAGCGTTCACCGTGGCTGGCCTGCTCAACGGCGATAGTGTGACCAACCTCACGCTGGCGAGCGGCGGTAGCGCAAGCAATGCCTCAGTGGGTGTGTATGCGATTAATGCGAGTGCCGCGCAGGGTGTCGGTTTGACGAACTACGCGATTGGCTACAGCAACGGCAGTTTTACTGTTAGTGCGGCAAGTCTGTTGGTCAGCGCAGGGAGCACGAACAAGGTTTACGGTGCGACCGTAAATCCCTCAGGCTTCACTGCGGCTGGACTTTTGAATGGTGATAACGTCACCAATCTGACGCTGACGAGCGCAGGAAGTGTCAGTAATGCTCCGTTGGGTGTATATCCGATTAATGCGAGCGCTGCGCAAGGCGTCGGTTTAACGAACTACACCATCGGCTATAGCAACGGCGCGTTGACCATCAATGCGGCAAATTTGCTGGTCAGTGCGGGGAGCACGAACAAGGTTTATGGAACCAAGCTCAATCCTGCAGCGTTTACAGTTGCTGGGTTGCTCAACGGCGACAGCGTTACCAATCTCACGCTGACGAGTGGCGGTAGCGTAAGCAATGCCCCTGTGGGCGCGTATGCAATCTCCGTCAGCACCGCGCAGGGTGTCGGTTTGACGAACTATACGATTGGCTACAGCAATGGTGTGTTGACAGTCAGTGCGGCAAGTTTGTTGGTCAGTGCGGGGAGCACGAACAAGGTTTATGGCGCGACCGTGAACCCCTCAGGCTTCATCGTGGCCGGTCTTTTGAATGGTGATAACGTCACCAATCTGACGCTAACGAGCGCAGGAAGTGCCGGGTCCGCGCCCACAGGAGTTTATGCAATCGTCGCTAGCGCCGCTCAGGGTATCGGCCTGACCAACTATGCGATTGGCTACAGCAATGGATTGTTGACGGTCAATGCGGCCAGCCTCTTGATCGCTGCCTTGGATACCAACAAAGTTTACGGCACCGCACTGAATCCAAACAGATTTTCTGTAACTGGCCTTTTTAATGGCGACAGCGTGACCAACCTCACACTGACGAGCGGTGGTGGCGCAAGCAACGCCCCATTGGGTGTGTATGCGATTAATGCGAGCGCCGCGCAGGGTGTCGGTTTGACGAACTACACCATCGGCTACAGCAACGGCACGTTGACCGTCAATGCAGCCAGTTTGTTAATCACGGCTGGGAGCACCAACAAGATCTACGGAGCCATTCTGAATCCGGTCGGATTCGCCGTTGCCGGTTTGGCGCCGGGCGACAGCATAACCAATCTGACGTTGACTAGTGCGGGCAGTGCCGGGTCTGCGCCAACGGGGGTTTATGCAATCGCCGCCAGCGCGGCGCAGGGAGTTGGCCTGACGAATTACGCCGTTGGTTACAGCAACGGCAGCTTGACTGTCAGTGCGGCCAGTTTGTTGATTGCAGCAGGCGACACCAACAAAGTATATGGCACCGCACTGAGCCCAACCGGGTTTTCTGTCGCCGGACTTCTCAACGGCGACAGCGTGACGAATGTGTCCTTGGCGAGCAGCGGTAGTGCGAGCGGTGCGCCGGTCGGAGGGTATTCGATTGAGCCCGGTGCAGCACTGGGGATTGGCCTGACGAATTATACGATTGGTTATTCCAACGGCACGTTGACGGTGAGTGCGGCGAGTTTGTTAATCACGGCAGGCAATACGAACAAGGTATACGGTGCGACGATCATTCCTGCGATCTACAGCGTGAGCGGGTTACAAAACGCAGATGGGGTGACGAGCCTTATTTTGACGTGCTCCGGAAGCGCCAGCAACGCCACGATAGGTGAGTATTCAATCATTCCCAGCGCTGCCCAAGGTGTTGGCCTGACCAACTACACCGTCAACTATGGCAACGGCATTCTTACCGTGGTGGCGTCGGCGCTAACGGTGACGCCCGATAACACGAACAAAGTTTACGGCGCAACGCACAGCTTTGCTGGCACGGAGTTCACTATCACCAGCGGTGCGCTGTTCAACGGGGACACTTTGACTAACGTTCTCCTGTCTAGCCTTGGTGCTCCCGGTGCTGCAACTGTGGGCGATTACCCGATTGTTGCCCACAGTGCGTCTGGTGTGGGCCTATCGAATTACAACGTTGCCTACCAGCCCGGCACGTTGAGTGTTGGCCGCGCTGATTTGTTGATCGCCGCAGCGAGCACGAATAAGGTTTATGGGGCAACTTTGAACCCCGCTGAGTATTCCGTTGCCGGTTTACTCAATGGCGACAGCGTTTCCAATCTGACGTTGAACAGCCTTGGGAGCGTCAGCAATGCCGCGGTTGGCAGTTATCAAATCGTGGCCAGCGCTGCGAACGGTCCCGGCCTGACAAATTATGTCATTGGTTATAGCAACGGCACCTTGACGGTTGCGCCGGCACTATTGACGGTGACCGCCGTAGATAAGAACCGCAATTTTGGCCAACCCAATCCTGTGTTTACCATGCAGTTCGACGGTTTTGTCAATGGCGAGGGGACCAACGTTTTGGGTGACTTGCCCGTGGCGAGCACGACGGCCACCAACCTCACTCCACCGGGAAGTTACCCGATTGTTTTAGTGGGCGGAACAGGCGGCAACTACACTTTCAATCTGGTCGCGGGCACGCTCCTAATCGTTGCTCCGGGAAATGTGACCATCGCCTCGCTTGAGCGCTTGGATGCGGACCATGTGCGTCTTGCGGGGACCGGTGATCCCGGTGTGATCTACAAGGTGCAGAAGTCGGCCGGGCTGGATGTTTGGGAGACGCTCGGTTCTGCCACACCCGACGTGAGCGGCGCTTTCGAGTTCACGGACGAAACCGCTGGTGCTGCGGAGATGCGATTCTACCGGCTTGTTTTCCCGTGATAACCGTTAGCCACAACATTATCGGCGGATTGCTTGGGGCTCTCCGTAATCCCCCCGATTGCAGCCCACAACGAACGCGTTAGTCTCTCAATTTACAACTTACTATTTTCTTATGCGCTTTTCATTCAACTATGAGCGGCTGAAGGGGCTGCAGATATGCGTGTTGGCGGCCGTCCTTCTTGTTTTGCCCGCGCCATTTCTGTCTGCAGCGACCGTGCCAGCTGGGTTTACCGAGACTTTGATTCCCGGGCCCGGCACGGGCGGAGCTTGGAGTGAGGCGATAGGTGTCACTTTTAGCGACGCTGGGCGCATGTTCGTGTGGGAGCGCCCCGGACGAATTTGGTTCAAGGATCCAGAGGATTCCGGTTTCACCAAATTGCTCGATATCAGTGAAGAAGTGGGAAGTTGGGATGATCACGGCTGCGTGGGATTTGCGTTGGATCCGCAATTCGCCGTCAATGGTTACATTTATTTGCTCTATGCCGTCGACCGTTACTACCTGCTGAACTATGGCACCCCGAACTACAACCCCAATGCGAACCTGACTTTTGATGCCACGATCGGTCGGCTGACCCGTTACACGTGCGTTGCCACGAATAATTTTCGGTCGATCGATCTCGCGAGTCGCTGGGTGATGGTCGGCGATTCCAAGACGAATGGCATTCCTATCTGTTCAGGGACACACGGCATGGGGAGCATCGTGTTCGGCCAAGATGGGACATTGCTCATTTCCTGCGGTGACGGAGCAAGTCCGGCTTCGGTCGATCTCGGCGGCGCCACGGGGGGAAGTTATGCGCCCCAGGCGTTGACGGACGGTATCCTCCGACCCAAGGAGAACGTGGGCATGTATCGCTCTCAACTCGTGGATTGCCTCAACGGAAAAGTTTTGCGTCTTGATCCCGCGACCGGGAATGGCGTGCCGAGCAATCCCTTTTATGATGCTGCGAATCCGAAGTCACCACGTTCACGAGTTTGGGCGTTGGGATTACGCAATTCTTTTCGCATGTCACGCCGTCCGAATACTGGCAGCCATGATCCAAACGATGCCAATCCTGGGGTGCTGTATATGGGAGAGGTGGGCTGGGACACATGGGAATCGCTTAAGGTTATCACCGGGCCGCGCCAGAACATGGGCTGGCCTGTGTTTGAAGGGTTGACCACCACACCCGCGTTTGCTTTTGGCGGTGGTAGCCCTGCAGACTTTGACATTTATAACCAAGATGCACCTAATCCCGAGTATCCAGGATCAGGGTGCAGCCAGTATTTTTCTTTTCGTCAGTTGCTTAAGCAGGATTCGCTTGCTGCGGCAGACCAGCCGCCGTTTAACAATCCGTGTAAGACGAGCGTCAAGATTCCGGCCACCATTCCACAGTTCCTCCACCGCCGTCCGGTGTTGGATTGGAATCATGCCAGCGCCATCACCCGCACGCCTACCTACAACGGCTCTGGCCAGGCGACGGTTGCCAACGTTGGCGCAGTCGGGTCGCCGGTTTCTGGCGCTCAGTTTCAAGGCAACTGTGCGGTCGGCGGCACGTGGTATACCGCGAATAGCTTTCCGACCCAGTATCAGAACACCTATTTTTTGGGTGATTGGGGACAGGGCGTCATAAAAAACATTGTGCTCACCACCAACGACCAACCTGTGGCTGTGAACGATTTTGCTTCGGCGGCCGGCTCGGTTGTCTGCATGGCCCCGCACCCCAGTGACGGGAGTATCTACTACATCTCCTACAATTACGGCGACGCCGGCACCGTCCGGAAAGTTTCCTACACCGGCAACCGCACCCCGGTGGCGGTGGCCTATGCTGATAAAAACTTCGGCCCCGGTCCGCTAACGGTTCAATTTACTGGCGGCAGTTCCAGCGACCCTGACGGCCAAACGCTTACTTACTCATGGAATTTCGGCGACGGCTCGGCCGTCAGCACCGCCGCCAATCCATCTCACACCTTCACGCCGCCGAATTCCTCTGCCGCGCCTTATACAGTAACCTTGACCGTCACCGACTCGGGCGGATTATCAGCCAGCAGCTCTTTGCTAATCGTCGCAAACGACACCCCGCCGAACGTGACGATCACAAGCCCAACCAATGGCACTTTGTATTCCACCGTAACCAACACTTCATTCAATCTGACCGCATCCGTGGCCGATGCGGAGACCAGCGACGCACAACTGGTCTACAAATGGGAAACCATTTTGCGCCACAACAACCACTTCCACGTCGTGGGCACGACCACCAATCACGTCGGCACAACGACGGTGGAGCCCATCGGCTGTGACGGCGTCAATCTGTATCACTACCGAGTGGCGTTGACGGTGACCGATCCTGCAGGCTTGGCCACAGTTAGCGAAATCGGCCTGTTCCCTAACTGCGGCACCACGGACACGCCGCCCACTATTTCAGACATCACAAATCAAACCGTGGCTCTCGGAGTGGCGACGCCGGCGCTGCCTTTCGTCATCGGCGATGCGCAAGTGGCCGCCGCCAATCTCCAGTTGAGTGCAACCTCCTCGAATCTGACGCTCGTGCCGGTGAACAACATCGTCTTCGGAGGCAGCGGCGCAAATCGGACTGTGACGGTGACACCACAGCCCGGGATTTCTGGCACCAGTCTTATCACTGTAATCGTCAACGACGGTCCGAATAGTGTGAGTGACAGTTTTCTCCTTACCGCCAGTGGCTCTAATGCGCCGCCGACGATCTCAGGCCTGACGAACCAGACCACGGGCGAATCCACGCCCATCGCAAACTCCTTTACAGTTTCCGATCCCAACACCCCGGCAGGCAATTTGAGCGTGTCGGCCTTCGCGGCAAATCAGACTCTGGTTCCCACCGCGAATATCGTCTTTGGCGGCAGTGGATCGAATCGCGTCGTCACTGTGACGCCTGCGCCCAGCCAGACCGGCACCACGACCATCACAGTTGTAGTGAATGACGGCCAACTGACCGCGAGTAACAGCTATTCGCTGACAGTCATTCCGCTGACCGCCGCGACGAAATCGTTCACCAATGCCGCCGCTATCACGATTCCAGACTCAGGCCCATCACCGACGTATCCATCAACGATCAATGTGAGCGGACTGGGCGGCACGATCACCAATGTCACCGTGACCTTGCGCAATTTGACCCACACGTGGGCCAGCGATGCTGATGTCTTACTGGTTTCCCCCTCTGGACAAGCGATGGTGCTGATGTCCGATTGCGGTGATGGCCCGGCAAACAACGTCACACTCACGCTCACGGATGCGGCCGCCCAGGCGATGCCTTCTTCAGGACTTACGACCGGAACCTATCATCCGACCGATTACGTGGATAGTTCGCCGGGTGGGGACACCTACCCGAGTCCCGCTCCCAGTAGCCCCTATGCCGCCAACTTTGCCGTTTTCTCCGGCATCGGAGCAAATGGCACATGGTCGCTCTACGTCGTTGACGACGGCGCAGGCGACTCGGGCAGCTTGGCCGGGGGCTGGAGTCTCACTCTCACAACGGTTCAACCTTCTGGCGCGCAGACGCCGACCATCACGGATATCCCGGATCAAAACACGCCCGTGAGCACCGCGACGGCGGCGCTGCCGTTCACCATCAGTGATCCAGACACCGCTGTGAGCAACCTTGTTCTCAGCGCGGGGTCGTCAAACCCCACACTCGTTCCGACGAACAACATCGTGTTCGGTGGCAGCGGATCAAATCGCACCGTCACTGTCACACCTGCCGTTGGATTGAGCGGCACTTCCACGATCAGCGTGACCGTCAGCGACGGAACCAACTCTGCCACCGACACATTCCTGCTGACCGTTGGCACAGTCACAGTGACTTCGCGGTCGTTCACCAACGCAGCGGCGATCACCATTCCCGATTCCGGCGCCGGCACACCGTATCCTTCGACCATCAATGTCAGCGGCATGAGTGGCAGTATCAGCAACGTGACACTCGTGCTTCGTGGCTTTACGCACACCTGGGCCAGTGACACGGATGTATTGTTGGTAAGCCCCTCGGGCGCCGTGATGGTTCCGCTGTCCGACTGTGGCGATGGGCCGGTCAATAACGTGACCCTGACCCTTTCTGATGCGGCGGCGGCTTCCATGACCGCGACCCCGCCAGCTACTGGAACTTACAAGCCGACGAATCGCGCCGACACTTCGCCTGGCGGCGATGCGTTCCCGAGTCCCGCGCCGACAGGAAGTTACGGTTCCACGTTTGGCACCTTCAGTAATACTGCGCCCAACGGCACGTGGTCACTTTATGTCTATGACGACGGCGCGGGCGATTCAGGCAGCTTTGCGACTGGCTGGATTTTGAACATCACCACCACTGCGGGCAGCGGCGGCTCATCCAACACGCCGCCGACCGTCAGCGCCATCAGTAACCAGACGACGACGGTGAACACCGCGACTGCGGCAATTCCATTCACGATTGGCGACGCGGAAACCGCCGCCACCAGCCTGTTGCTCAGTGCATTCTCCTCCAACACGAATCTTGTTCCGACGAACCGCATCGTGTTCGGTGGCAGTGGCACGAGCCGCACGGTCACGATCACGCCGACCTCCAATCAGCTTGGCACGGCGACCATCACGCTTTCCGTAAGCGACGGTTCGCTTTCTGCCAGCAACAGCTTCGCGCTTACGGTGAACCCGGCGGTGCTCACGATCACCGAGAGCAATGCAACCCGCGCTTACGGTTTAACGAATCCAGTGCTGGCCGGTTCGCTAGCCGGTCTTCAGGCGGGCGACAGCATCACGGCCAGCTTTAGTTCGGCGGCGGCGACCAATAGTCCCCTCGGCGCATACCCGATCACGTTCACGCTGTCCGACCCGGGCAACAGGCTCGGCAACTACACGCTTGTGACTAACAACGGCACGCTCACCGTGACCAACGCGATCCTGACGATCACGGAGAACAGTGCGAGCCGGATTTATGGCGCGACCAATCCGCCGCTGACGGGCTCCGTCGTAGGCCTGCTTGCGGGCGACAATATCACCGCGACTTTCGGTTCCGCTGCGACCTCGAACAGTCCGGTTGGAAATTATCCGATTACCTTCACGTTGAGCGATCCCGGAAGCCGGCTTTCGAATTATCAGGTGTTCACCAACAACGGCACACTCGCCATTACGAATGCGCCGCTGACCATCACGGAAGACAGCACCAATCGTCCCTACGGCACAACCAACCCGACTTTAACCGGCTCGATTTTAGGCCTTCGTGCGGGCGACAATATCACCGCGAGCTTTGCCTGCGCTGCCACCACGAACAGCGCGGTGGGCCCTTATCCGATCACGTTCACGCTCTCTGATCCGTCAACGCGGCTTGGAAATTATTTCCTGATCACCAACAACGGCACGCTGACCGTGACCAGCGTTCCGCTGGTCGTGACTGCGAACAACACCAACCGCGCCTACGGCCTGTCCAATCCGCCGATGACCGGCGTGCTCACGGGCGTTCAACCCGGCGACAACATCACCGCAAGCTTCAGCTCCCCTGCTACGACGAACAGCGTGGTGGGTAATTATCCAATCTCAGCGACGTTGGCTGACCCGGGCAGCAGGCTGGGCAATTACACTGTCACAACGAACAACGGAACATTGTCCGTGAGTGCCGCCCCGCTCATTGCCACGGCGAACAGCACGAACCGGCCTTACGGCACACCGAATCCGACGTTCACGGGTTCGCTCACGGGTTTACGTGCTGGTGATGTCATCACCACGGCCTACGTTTGCACCGCCGACACCAACAGCCCTGTCGGCACGTATCCGATCACCATCACGCTCGCCGATCCGGGTTCACGATTGGGAAATTATTCCGTCACGACCAACAACGGTGTGCTGACTGTGGGCGGTCTCCAGATCACGGTCACTGCGAGCAATGCGACGCGCGCTTACGGCACGGCGAACCCGCCGTTAACCGGCTCGATCACGGGCGTTCAACCGGGCGACAACATCACCGCCACCTTTGTCACGGCGGCCACCACAAACAGCACCGTTGGGATTTACCCGATTGGAATCGTGTTGAACGACCCCTCCAGCAAGCTGGTGAATTACACCGTCGTCACGAACAACGGCTCGCTCTCCGTCACGAACGCGATCCTGACGGTCACGGAGAATTCCGCGAGTCGCGTCTATGGCGCAACCAATCCGCCCCTCACTGGTTCGGTCGTGGGCCTGCTCGCGGGCGATGTCATCACCGCCAGCTTCAGTTCCGCTGCGACCACGAATAGTCCTGTGGGTGGGTATCCGATCACGTTCACGCTTTCGGATCCTGGAACGCGGCTCGGCAATTATCTCCTCGTGACCAACAACGGCACGCTGACGGTTACTGCACTGCCGTTGTTGGTGAAGGCCAACGATACCAACAAAGTTTACCGCACGACGCTCGCGTTCACGGGGCGTGAATTTACCATTCTCAGCGGATCGCTGGTCAACGGCAACACGCTGACGAATGTTTCCCTTGGCAGCGCAGGCACGGCGAAAGGCGCCAAGATTGGAACGTATCCCATCACGGCGAGCGGTGCTCAGGGCCTTGGGCTTACCAACTACTCCATCGCTTATAGTAACGGCATCCTGACCGTCTCGCAGGCGGCACTCGCCATCACAGCGAACAGCTTGACCAAGGCCTACGGCACCAGCGTGGCATTACCCGGTGACGCATATACGACCTCGGATATGGAGCCGGGGGACAGTGTCACCAACGTCTCATTGAACAGTGCTGGCACCGCGAACACCGCAGGGGTTGGCAACTATGCGCTCGTTCCGACCAATGCCTTGGGCGTCGGCTTGAGCAATTACTCGATCAATTATGTCAACGGTTCTTTGATTGTGACGCAGGCAGTGCTCACGGCGACGGCGGATAACAAAACGCGCGCCTACGGACAGCCAAATCCAACGTTCACGGTCAGCTACTCCGGTTTCGTCAATGGCGAAGATGCGAGCGTGCTGGATTCGGCGCCCACGGCCGCTGCGGGCGTGACGAATACCACGGCGCCCGGTATTTACCCAATCACTCTCGCGGGTGGCACCGATGACAACTATGCGCTGTCGCTGGTTTCTGGCACATTCACGATTTCGTGGCCAGGATCGATCGCTATATCCACGGTTGAATTCATTGACTCGAGCCATGTCAGGCTTGCTGGTAACGGCGACCCCAATGTGAGCTATCAAATCCAGGCCTCGACCGATCTGCAAACGTGGCAAACTCTGGGCACTGCAACCTCTGATGTCGCCGGTGCATTTGAATTTACCGAGACGCTATCAGGAGAGCCTGCGACCCGCTTCTACCGCATAGCGACTCCTTAACGCAGCTGCAGGCAATCTTTAATTCTTGAAAGCGCAGAGGAAACTCTGCGCTTTTTTCCTCATCTGGTCCGCTGCCGTTTTTTCCGATTATGCTAAAAGCGTTTTCCGCTTGGCTTGAGTCCTCATTGATGAGGAAGTTCGAGTGATTGATATTGCGGCGCGGCCGGTGTTTCCAACACTGCAAGCCAGGCGAGTCCCTTTCCTTCCACCATCACCGCATCCAACCCGGCTGAATCGCCCACCTGACCATGGCCTTCAGCCGCTGCAGCTTCGAGCGGATTCAGGACGCGAGCATGCTGTTGGTCACGCCTAACGGGACCGGGGTTGTGCTTTTTTGAAGTCAGCGGGCAGAACCGCCGATGCAGGAATGTCACTGTCACTTTCGATGAAATCTCTTCTAAGCGTTACCGCAGAATTTCAATTATGTGTCGGAACCGTTGCACTTTGCAGGCACGGGAGATGCCAATGCCGACTATGAAGTCCAAACCTCGACAAACCTGAAGAGCAGGACGGACATCGGGGCAACTCCCGCTACTATCGCATCAGGGTTCCTTAGGTATTTTCCACGATTTGAATCCGCAAGTTCTCCGGGTAATATCTTCAAACTGATGTTTCAATTTGGTTGTAGTATTCGAGTTGCCGTGTTGATTGCGGCTGTCCTTCTGTCACCGTGGTCAGTGCGGGCGGCCAGCCCATCTGCGCCGGCCGGGCTGTTGGTCACTGCAACAGGCGCTGGCCTTCGTCTTAATTGGGGGGTATCCACGGATGATGTCGCCGTGGTGCGTTATTTGGTGGAACGTTGCGGCGGAGTGAACTGCACGGGCTTTGTGCAGGTCGCTTCCGTCCCAGCCAATGGCGCTTCCGGCCCCCTGGCTGTTTCGCCGGTGAACCCGCGTTACTTTGTTGATGGCACTGGCCGTCCCGTTCTGCTGGGCGGCTCACATCATTGGGCTAACTTTTGCGATATGGGAACGATCTCCCCGCCGCCTGCCTTTGACTATGACGCTTGGTTGAATTTCCTCGCGACCAACCACCACAACTTCTTTCGCCTCTGGGTCCAGCAGTTGCCCAAGCGCAACTACACGATCCAGGACGCCGGGCCGTGGTATACGTCGCCACAGCCATGGCTGCGAACGGGGCCGGGAGTGGCATCCGACGGCCTGCCTAAATTTGATCTGACAAAATTCAACCAGGCCTACTTTGACCGGCTGCGCGATCGCGCACTTAGAGCGCATGCAAACGGCATGTATGTCGCTATCACGTTGTTCGATGGATATCAGATTCAGTTTGATCGCCGGGCGGATGATGGCTTCCCGCTCACCGGCACGAACAATATCAACGGTGTGAACGACGGCGGCGGCACAAATTCGCACACTTTGTCCGCCAACCCCCCCGCGGTGCTCGCCGTGGAGGATGCTTACGTTCGCAAGGTCATCGATACGGTGAACGATTTACCAAACGTCACGTATGAGATTTCGAACGAGTCCGGCAGTTATTCGACCGCCTGGCAGCAACACATGATCGCGTTGATTCAAAGTTACGAGACCAACAAACCATTCCAGCATCCGGTTGGTTTTACCTATCAATATGCGGGCGGAGCGGATGCAACTCTCTATGCGAGCACGGCAGACTGGGTTTCGCCCGAAGAGAGATTTCCCACCAATGGCGGCACGCGGCACGTGCTCATCAATGACACCGACCATAGTTATTTCTGGACGGCGATGAAGTCGGACGGGGCACAGTTGAATCGTGCGTTTGTGTGGAAAAATTTCTGTGCCGGCAACTCAGCCATGTTCATGGACCCGTATCTCATGCCCTGGACGTCCAGTGGTAACGTCCGCAACGCACCGACAGGTTGCGGCGCCGGACCATCTTGCACCAACGTGGACCCAACGTGGAATTCCATCCGTTTGAACATCGGTTACATGCTGGACTTTGCCAACACCCGCCTCGACTTGGCGCGGATGGCGCCGCAGCCGTCGCTTGCCTCAACCGCCAGTTGCCTGGCCCGCGCGAGCGCGACGAATGCCGAATATCTGGTATTCGCACCGTCCGGTGGAGCCTTTACAGTCAATTTGTCGGCGACGACCAATATTCTGAATGTGACGTGGCTGAATCCGGCAAATGGTAATGTGACGAATACAGCTTCCGTGGCGGGCGGCTCTTCAGCCAAATCGTTCACGCCGCCGTTCAGCGGCGATGCGGTGCTGTATCTCGTGGACGCCGCGCGTCCGCCAATCCTGACCAATGTGGCTTACATCGATGTGGGTGTGCCGTTGACGACGGACTACACGTATCGTGTCCGGGCAATTGACCGTGACGGAAATCTCAGCGCTTACTCGGTGCCGTTCACGTTTGCGGGCCCGGTAGTTCCCAAGATCGATGGTGTGGAATTGCTGGGGTCGAACTTCATCCGACTCAATTGCATAGCGCCGACCAACACAGCGTGCCGCGTCGAGGCCTCGCCCGATTTGGCCACGTGGACGACACTCGCGACTATCACCACCAGTAACTCGACCTCTTTTGTCGTCGTGGATGGCAATGTAAGTGGATATGAAGCCCGGTTTTATCGGATTGCAGTGCCGTAATGTTTCTGTAGTATCTTTAAGAATATGAGAAGCCTGCTCGCCACGGTGACGAGCCTGGGCTTGTTCTTCGGCTGGGCGACCCCTGCTACTCCGGCGTTTCCTGTCAAGCCAAGCCCCGACAACCGCCATCTGCTTGACCAGAATGGTGATCCCTTTCCCTTTCGTGGCCGCACGGCGTGGTTCATCACGTCCTTGTCGGCGCCGGATTGGCACACCTTCGTTGACGACACGGTTGCACGCGGCTTCACGGCAATCGAGTTTCACGTCCTAAATCACGATCCCCGTGGCAACAATCCGCCGTTCGGAGGCAACGGCGAACTTCCTTTTCTATTGCGGCTCGACGGCGGTTCGTGGGCAGGGTCGCTTTCTTACGGCACGATTTCTGATGAGGCGCCTGATTTTACAACACCCAACACCAGTTATTGGGCGCAGGTGGACGACATCGTTTCGTATTGTGAGTCGAAAGGAGTCTTGGTTCTGCTTTTTCCTGCATACGTAGGTTACGCGGGTGGTGAACAGGGTTGGATGCAGGAAATGGTCGCGAACGGCTCGACGAAGATTCAGACTTACGGTGCGTGGATCGCAGACCGGTATAAAAACCAGAAGAATCTGGTTTGGATGCTGGGCGGCGACATGGGAACGGCGCCACGGACTTTTAGCGTATCGCAATCGGCGGTTGAAGCGGCCCTGATTGCAGGCTTGCAAAGCGTCGTCGGTCAGCAATCAACCAATTGTAGTGCCGAGTGGGAGTCGGAATCTATCGCCACCGACCAATCACCTTTTGGCTCTTCGATGACCTTGAACGGCGTTTACTCTTGGACGGGTGACGTGAACGCGCTGGGGCGTCGCGCCTACGCGCAATCACCCGCTTTACCGGCATTTCTGCTCGAAGCGCCGTTCGATCAGGAGGGAGCGGATGGAAATGGAACCAACCCGAGCTCCACCCAGCCAGTGCGGCGGTTTGCTTGGTGGGGTTGGCTCTCCACAATTGGTGGCTACGTGGCGGGAAACGGCTACGTCTGGCAGTTTAACACGAATTCAACGGCAGTCGACTGGCGGAATCATTTGGATACACAAGCTACGCGCGACTTAACCCGCCTGAACAATTTCATGACCGGCTTGGATTGGTCGAAGCTAGTTCCGTCAGGCTTGGGCGGAATGCGAACGCTCATCACTTCGGGCGGTTCAACCGAATCACAATCTGACTATGTTGCTGCTGCGGCAACGACCAACGGCACGCTATTGGTGGCTTACATTCCACCCGATCACAGCGGTGCCATTTTGGTGGACCTTGGCGCAATGAGCGGCACCACCCGGGCGAGGTGGTTCGATCCGACGAGTGCAAGTTACACTGACATCGCCGCTGGCCTGACCAATTCGGGCGCTTACAAATTTACCCCGCCAGCCACCAACAGCGCAGGCGACGCCGACTGGGTGTTGGTGCTGGATGCGGCGGCCAGCAGCCCGAGCCCCGTGATTCAACTGACGGCCGCGCCTCAAAGCCTCACGAATATCGCCCAGAGCGGATTCAAATTGCTTTTGTCCTCGGACGTGCCGGGCACTTACACCATCGAGGCTACTACGAACTTCATCAACTGGGAGCCTATCAGCACGACCGTTTACTCCAATGGTTCCATGCTGGTTACGGATCCCGGACTTCCTCCCCCGCCGGTTGCTTTCTATCGGGCCGTAGCGGTGGGCGGTTCGCCACAAATCTCACTGGCTGCTACGACCCAACCGCCGGAGTTGATTGCCGCGAATGGCTTCCATTTCCTCATTTCCTCCGACAGACCCGGCGAGTTTCGGGTCGAACGTTCCACCAACGCTCTGCAGTGGGAGCAGATCGGGTCCCTGAGCTACACAAACGGCCCTGTGGATTTCATTGATGCTCCCGTGCGCGTCTTGCCGTTCCGATTCTATCGCGCTCGCCTCAATTGAGCGTGCCTTCCCCGGCAAGTGCCGGGCGCCGTTAGGCCCTTCCCCGGGATTCTTCCTAACACTTATGTGTGAGCAGCGGTGACTTGCCTAACCACCCCGCCAATCGAGACATTATTCCTGAGTTTACGCGGTTAACATTAACAACAAACAAGGCACTAAAGTGATTTTTACTGAAACGAAACTGAAGGGCGCGTTCATCTTGGATCTCGAACGCCGGGAAGACTCGCGCGGCTACTTTGCCCGCATGTTCTGTCAGAACGAATTCATCGCGCACGGCCTCAAGCCGGTCGTCGTCCAGGCGAATGTGGCTTACAACAAGATCAAGGGCACGTTGCGCGGCATGCACTTCCAATTCCTGCCCAAGCCCGAGACCAAGCTCGTCCGCGCCCCGCGCGGCGCCATCCTCGATATCATTGTGGACCTGCGCCCGGAAAGCCCGACGTATATGCAGCACGTCGCGGTCGAGTTGTCCGAGGAAAACGGTCGCGCGCTCTACGTGCCCGAGCGTTTCGCGCACGGCTATCAGGTGCTGCGCGATAACACCGAGACTACCTACATGGTCGGCGAGTATTACGCGCCGCAGTGCGAAAGCGGTTTGATGTATAACGATCCGAAGCTCGGCCTCAAGTGGCCGCTGCCGGTGACCGCGATCTCCGACAAAGACCAGAAGTTCGCGTTGCTGGAAAAGTGCGGTGATGAAGTGAAGCGTCGCATGACGCTGGGCGCAGCCTGAACCTCAAAGTCGTAACTGGATTTATTTCATGATCATCGTCGATACGTTGCTGAACAAGCGGGAAGAACAGGGCAGGCCGATTCGCGTCGCCATCCTGGGCGCGGGCTTCATGTGCCAAGGGCTGACAAACCAGATCGCCAACAGTGCGCCCGGCATGCGCATCGTGGCCATCTACAGCCGCAAGCCGGAGAAGGCCATCCACGTCCTGACCTACTCGGGTTTCACGAATCCCGTCGAGGCCGCGACGCAGGCCCAGCTCGATGACGCGATCCGCGCCAAGAAGCCGGTCTTCACGCAGGACGGCATGTTGCTCGCGCGTTCGAGCGAGATCGATTTGATCGTGGATACGACGGGCTCCGTCGAGTTTGGCGCACGCGTTGTGCTCGAAGCGTTCAAGCACAAGAAGGACGTCGTGCTGATGAACGCCGAGTTGGACGCGACCATCGGACCGATTCTTCAGACTTACGCGGACAAAGCGGGCGTCATCATGTCGGCCTGCGAAGGCGACGAGCCCGGCCTCGAGGTAAATCTCTATCGCTGGGTGAAGGGCCTGGGTCTCACGCCCCGCGTCATGGGCAACATCAAGGGACTCCAAGATCCGTATCGCAATCCGACCACGCAAAAAGGTTTCGCCGAGAAGTGGGGCCAGAATCCCGCGATGGTCACGAGCTTCGCGGACGGTTCGAAGATTAGCTTCGAGCAAACGATTGTGGCGAACGCCACCGGTTTCAAAGTCCAGGCGCGCGGCATGTCGCGCGGCTTGGATTACAAGGGCGACGTGATGCAGATCGGGAAGATCTACGACGTGGAAAAAGTCCGCAGCCTCGGTGGCGTGATTGATTACGTCGTCGGCACACCGCTGACGAAGGTGTATTGCCTTGCGGAACATTCCGATCCGAAGCAGCAGCATTACCTGAATCTCTACAAGATGGGCGAAGGTCCGCTGTATTCGTTCTTCCTGCCGTATCACCTCGTTCACTTCGAGGTGCCGAACTCCATCGCACGCGTCGCGTTGCTGCGCGATTCCGTGGCGAAGCCGCTTGGCGGTCCTGTCGTGGAAGTGTGCGCGTGCGCCAAGAAGGATTTGAAGGCGGGCGAAACGCTCGACGATTACGGCATGTATATGACCTACGGCGAAGCCGTGAACGCGGACGAGATGTGCGCGAAGCGTTACCTGCCTGAAGGTCTCGTCGATGGCTGCAAGCTCAAACGCGACATCGCGAAGGATGCGGTCATCACCTATGACGACGTCGAGCTGCCGAAGGGCCGGCTTGCGGACCAGTTGCGGGCGCAGCAATACAGCCATTTCATGGGCGAGACGTGGCTGGAGAAGTTGGTGGGTTTGCCGAAGATTTAGTTCAATCGAGGAAACAATATGAAAGTCGTTTTGTTTTGCGGCGGGTTTGGGATGCGGATGCGTGAGTATTCGGAGAACTTGCCGAAGCCCATGGTGCCGATCGGCTACCGGCCGATCCTGTGGCACGTCATGAAGTATTACGCGCACTATGGCCACAAGGATTTCATCCTGTGCCTCGGCTACAAAGCCGACGTCATCAAGCAATACTTCCTCGAATACAACGAGTGCATCTCGAATGACTTCGTGCTTTCGAAAGGCGGCAAGCAGATTGATCTGTTGAGCAGCGACATCAGCGACTGGAACATCACGTTCGTTGACACCGGACTCACCTCGAACATCGGCATGCGCATGAAGGCCGTGCAGAAACACGTCGAGAATGAGGAGATGTTTTTGGCGAATTACACCGACGGCCTCTCCGACGTGCCGCTGCCGTTGACGATTGAGAACTTCAAGAAGTCCAAGAACGTGGCGAGCTTTGTGGCGGTGAAGCCGCGCGCGAGCTTTCACATGATCGAGACGGATGCCAATGGTGGCGTCACCGGTATCAATCACGTCACCGGTGCCGGGGCGCGCATCAACGGCGGCTTCTTCGTGATGCGGCCGGAGCTTTTCAACTACATGCAAGACGGTGAAGAGATGGTCGAGAAGCCGTTCCAACGCTTGATTGCCGAGAAGAAGTTGATGGCGCACAAGCACGATGGCTATTGGGCGTGCATGGACACCTTCAAGGAACGTCAGGAACTCGAAGATGTTTACAGCAAGGGCAACGCCCCGTGGGCGTTGTGGAATAATCCGAACGGAATCAAGAAATGATCGCGACCAACCTCGACGGCGTGAAGCGGGTGCTATGCATCGGCGCGCACAGTGACGACATTGAGATCGGCTGCGGCGGCACGGTGCTGCAACTCATCGAGCAGAATCCGAAGCTGGAGATCTACTGGCTTTGCCTGTGCTCAAATCCGCAGCGCGCCAAGGAGGCGACTGCGAGCGCGAATCATTTCCTGCGCGGCGTGAAGAAGAAGACCATCGTGGTCAAAGATTTTCGCGACGGCTTCCTGCCTTACATCGGCGCGCCGGTGAAGGAGGCGTTCGAGGAGATCAAACGCACGTTTGCTCCCGATCTCATCTTCACGCACCGTCGGGAAGATTTGCATCAGGACCACCGCATGACGTGCGAGCTCACGTGGAACACGTTTCGTAGCCACATGATCTTCGAATACGAGATCCCGAAATACGACGCGGATCTGCGCCAGCCCAATTTCTTCGTGCCGCTGACGGACAAGCAGGCCAAGAAAAAGGTGGATGGCTTGATGAAATTCTTCGGCACGCAACGCGGCAAGCACTGGTTCACGCCCGATCTGTTCGAGGGCTTGATGCGCTTGCGCGCAATCGAGGCTGCTTCGCCAACGCATTACGCCGAGGCGTTCCACGTGCGGAAAATTTTGTTCGGAAAAGTGAAGTGAACCTGTCACAGGCCTGCGGTAAACTCGTGGGCCTGAATTCTATCTATGCATGACTTTGTCATAATCGGTGGCGGTATCGTGGGCCTCTCAACTGCGGTGGCGGTGGGGAAAAAGTTTCCGAAGGCGAAGATCGTTGTCCTCGAAAAGGAGACCGAGCTCGCCCAGCACCAGACCGGGCGCAACAGCGGCGTCATCCACTCGGGCATCTACTACAAGCCCGGCAGCTACAAGGCGAAGTTTGCCAAGGCGGGCGCGACTTCAATGGTCGAGTTCTGCAAGGAACACGGCATCAAGCACGAGGTCTGCGGCAAGGTTATCGTGGCGACGAATGAGAAGCAGTTGCCGCAGCTGGAGAAACTTTACCAGCGCGGCCTTGAGAACCAACTGCCCGTCACGAAACTCAAACCCGAGCAAGTGCGCGAGATTGAGCCGCACGTGAAATGCCTCGCTGGCATCAAGGTCCCGACGACCGGCATCACCGATTACAAGCAGGTCTGTGCGAAATACTCCGAGCTCGTGTGCAAGCAGAACGGCGAAGTCATCAATGGCGCAGAGGTGTTGCACATCCACAGCAGCGACGGCACGCATCGTCTTGAGACGACCAAGGGTAATTTCACGGCGCGCTTCCTGGTCAATTGCGCCGGGTTGCACTGCGACCGCGTGGCCAAGCTCGCGGGTTTGCAACCGCCAATGCAGATCGTTCCCTTCCGCGGCGAGTATTACGAACTCACGCCCGAGCGGCGGCATCTCGTGAAGACGCTCATCTATCCCGTGCCGAATCCGGACTTCCCCTTTCTCGGCGTGCATTTCACCAAGATGATCGACGGCTCGGTTCACGCCGGACCGAACGCGGTGCTCGCCTTCAAGCGCGAGGGTTACTACAAGACCGATTTCTCCCTCCGCGACACCGTGGAGACGTTCACTTACAGCGGCTTCTGGGCGCTGGCGAAGAAGAATCTCGGCGAGGGCATGATGGAAATGCGCCGGTCGATCAGTAAAAAACTCTTCGTCCGCAGCTTGCAGGAACTCATCCCCGAGGTCACCGAGGCGGACGTGATCCCGTGTAAGGCCGGAGTTCGAGCCCAAGCGCTCCTGCCCGACGGCGGCATGGTGGACGACTTCCTCTTTGTCGAGGACCGCAACGCCATTCACGTCTGCAACGCCCCGTCGCCGGCGGCGACGGCGTCACTCGAGATTGGTCGCGCGGTTGCGGATAAAATCTCCACTCTCGGCTAGGTGCGGGCGTCCCGGCTCGACTTGGTTGCGGCAACTGGATTAGCTTTTGCCGAATGAATCTTCTGGTCACTGGCGGCGCGGGCTTCATCGGCTCGCACGTATGCGAGCGATTGCTGCGCGACGGGCATGCCGTTTGGGCTTTTGATGACCTGAATCCGTTCTACGATCCGCAGCTGAAGCGCGCCAATCTCCGCGGTCTGCAGTCGTTCGCAAAGCCTTTTGAATTCGTGCAGGGCGATATCACCGATCGCGCCGCTCTGGGCGAGGTTTTTGGCAGCGTTCGGTTTGATCAAGTCATCCATCTGGCGGCGCGGGCCGGGGT
The DNA here is from genome assembly GCA_041181065.1 of Verrucomicrobiota bacterium. Lineage (GTDB taxonomy): Bacteria > Verrucomicrobiota > Verrucomicrobiia > Limisphaerales > DSYF01 > DSYF01. The sequence goes on from JBEGQI010000100.1 coordinate 28,909, forward strand.
GCGGCCAAGCCTGTTGGAGCCTGCACTGTATCAGCGCGTCAACGTCGAGGGCACGGTCAACGTCTTGGAAGCCGCCCGACTCCACAAAGTGAAAAAGCTGACGCTGGCGTCATCGTCGTCTGTCTATGGCGTCAACGCGAAGGTGCCTTTCAGCGAGAGCGATCCGATTTTCTCGGCGATCTCTCCCTACGCGGCGAGCAAACTGGCATGTGAGGCTTTGGGGCACGTTTATCACCATGTTTACGGCCTCGACATCGCCATGCTGCGATTTTTTACGGTTTATGGACCGCGGCAGCGACCAGACCTGGCGATCCGCAAATTTGCCGCGTTGATTAAGGCCGGGAAGCCCATTGAGATGTTTGGCGATGGTTCAACGGCGCGGGATTATACCTACGTGGACGACATCGTGGATGGAGTTGTGGCTTGCACCGGACGGGATTTTGGTTACGAAATCTTCAATCTCGGCGAATCGCAAACCGTCAAACTGACCCGTTTGGTGGAGTTGTTGGAGCAGGCGCTCGGCGTGAAGGCCATCATCGAGCGCAAGCCGGTGCAGCCGGGAGACGTGCCCATCACGTTTGCCAATGTCGAGAAAGCACGGGCCAAACTGGGCTATCAGCCGCGAGTGAAGATTGAGCAAGGGATTCCGCGGTTTGTCGAATGGTTCAACCGAAACGCCGAAGGAACGAAGTAACATGCAAACTCAGAAGTATCAGCGTCCGCCTTTTGAAACTGTGCTGACCGAATGGCGCCGGGTCCTCGGCGCCAGCGGTTTCGAGCCGGAGTGCGAGTGGATCCTCGATGAGAACCTCGTGTTCGAGAAGGATTCTGCCGCGCCGACGGGTGTGAAGCTCGCCTATCAAACGCAGTTCACGATGCGCCCGGCTGACTTGGCCCAGGCAAGCTACGATTTTTTCACCGATTACGAGGCGCGGATGGTGTTCTATCGCTTGGGCTCCTCACGCGGCAAATCAATCTGCCTGCTCTTGTGCGACCCGCTCTTCGAGACGCGCGGCCCGGATCAGGGCTTTGTTCGTCGCGACGAATGGTTGATTTCATTCTATCCCGGCGAAAAGGAAACCATCGAGGAAGTCACCGACGCGCAGCGCTGGAAGAATCGCATGATGGGTGGACGTCCTTTGAATGACGTAGATTTCTGCCTGCCGCTCGCCGTGTTGCGCGAGCTGGAAGTCCATGGCCGCCCGCTCACGGCCAACGAACGTTTCGGCATGAAGGTGCTCGATGCGTGGCAACGCTGGCAGCGGGCCTCGGGCGAATGACCAGCACGGAAAAACTTTTACGCGCGCTCGTTGCACTGCCGAGCGTCAATCCTGCATTCGTTCCGGCGGGCGACAAACGCGCGGGCGAGCAGAACACCGCAGAGTTCCTGGCGACTGTCGGCGCGCGCGCAGGTCTCGACGTGGAATTGCAGACCGTTCTTCCCGGTAGGCCCAATCTCGTCGCGCGGCTGGCTCCGCGCGGCACACCCAAGCAGCGCATCTTGCTCGCACCTCATCTCGACACGGTTCCCGGCGTTCAAACGCAATTCGAGCCCGTCACGAAACAGGGGCGCCTCTATGGTCGCGGCGCTTGTGATACCAAGGGCTCCGTTGCGGCGATGTATTCCGCGATGTGCGAATTGGCGCACGGCGACCGTCGGCCGAAGGAGACGGAAATTATTTTTGCGGGGCTTTGTGATGAGGAGAGCGCGCAGGCTGGTTCGCGGGCGTTGGTGGCCAGCGGGTTCAAGGCGGACCTCGCTATTGTCGGTGAACCGACCAAGCTTTCGGTTGTCACCGCGCACAAAGGCAGTCTGTGGATTCGCTTCACCACGCGCGGCAAGTCTGCTCACGGCGCGACGCCGCAATTCGGCAAGAACGCCGTGCACGCCATGGCGCCGGTGATCGAGGCGATTGAAGGTGATTACCGCGAGCAGTTGGCAAAGCGCGCGAAGCATCCGTTGCTCGGACAACCAACGTCGAGCCTCGGATCCATCTGTGGCGGCTCGCAGCCGAACATTGTGCCGGACGCGTGCAGCATCGAGGTGGATCGACGCACGGTGCCTGGAGAAACCGAGGCCAGTGTGATGCGTGAAATCAAGGAGTTGCTCCAAGTCCGGAAGCTCAAGGCTGAGGTCGAGCTGCTCAAGTGTGCGCCGTGCTTGCCGATGGAAGCTGACACGAAGCTGCCGCTCGTGCAGCAGTTCATGCGCAGTGCCGGTCAGACGAAGCCGCTGGGTGTTCATTATTTCTGCGATGCTGCGGTTCTAGCAGCCGGCGGGACGCCGAGTGTGGTCTTTGGCCCCGGCGACATTGCCCAAGCGCACACCGTCGATGAGTGGATCGAGCTGGATCAGCTTGAACGCGCGCGCCGCATGCTGGTCGAATTCCTGCATTCGCTTCCTTGAGGGCTGCGGGGGCTAAAACTTCATGAGTCAAGACGCGCAACACAAAGCGGCATTCTTTCGTCAGAGCGGCTGGTTGATGATCGCCAACATCGTGGGCGGCGGCCTGATGCTCGGTGTGCATTTCCTGTCCCGGCAGGTTTCCGATCTGGAATACGGCACGGTCGGTGCTCTGCTCGGCGCGACTATTATCATCCCGACGATCCCGTTGCAGATGATCTTCACGCGCGAAGCGGCGGCGGCTTTGGCGACGGGCGACACACGGCGGCTGGCGGCCAAAGCGCGATTTTCAACGCTCGCATTTTTCTGTCTCTGGCTTCTCTTTCTCGGCGTCGTTTTTTTGAATCGGCAAAACGTCCTGACTCAGTGGAAGATCACTGATCCGCTCACGCTTTGGTTTTTCATGCTCATCATGCTGACTTCGCTCGTAATGCCGGTTTACGCGGGGTTGCTTCAGGGCAAACAGGATTTTCTCTGGCTGGGTTGGACGATGATGTTGAACGCATTTCTGCGTGTTGGTGTTTCGGCGGCGATCATCTTCTTCATCGCCAAGACGGCGATGGGTTTCATGGCGGGGGTGCTCGCTGGTTCGGCCACGGTGCTGATCATTTCAATGTGGCAGACGCGCGAAATCTGGGCGGGGCCAGTCGAGCGTTTTGAGGTTGGGCCGTTCCTGCGCGAGGTGACGCCGCTGATGATCGGCTTCGGCGCCTGTCAGCTGTTGTTCTGCTTCGACACCATCATCGTCGGGCGGTTCTTTACCGAGCCAGAAACGAGTTGGTATGCCTCAGCAGGAACGCTGTCCCGTGCCCTGATGTGGCTCGTCTTGCCGCTTGTATCGGTCATGTTTCCCAAGCTTGTGCACAGCTCGGCGAAGGCAGAGAAGTCGAGCGTTTTTGGAATGACTCTGCTACTGACGGCGGGTTTGGCGATTGTTGCGGGAATCGGCCTGAGCTTGCTTGGTTCAATCGCCGTCAAAATTGTTTACGGCGAAGGGCGGGTGGCTGGCACCGTGAGCATCATTCCGTGGTTTGCTGCTGCGATGGTTCCGCTGACGCTCGCCAATGTTCTTGTCAATGCGCTATTGGCAAAGGCCGATTTCCGGGTCGTTCCATGGCTGGCGGTCTTGGCTGCGGGTTACGCCGTGACGCTTTGGATGTGGCACCCCGCTTTGGCTGACGTGCTGAAGACCTTGGCTGGATTCACCTCAGCGCTTTTCTTGGTTGGCGCTGCCTTCACTTGGTGGCTTCCGGCCAAATTGAAAACTTTATCGTAATCGGATTCTAAGCACTTGAAGGCGGATTCTTTTTGTCTCCATTCATTGGCCGGTGCGGCGCACGGAGCTTTTTGTAAATCCAAGCTTCAAGCGGACGGAGTGGTTTAGTCCAACGATGCAGAGGAGAATAGATGATCCGCAATCTTAGAACTGACAAAAACATTGTCGTCGAGGCTCGGAACAATGAGGCGGTGACCTTGGAGCCAACCTTGTCGGTCCATTCTGTCGGAACTTCCAACACGCTAAACCCGGCGCGCTTCATCGAGACGATCAAGTTCACGTCGAAAGCGAGGTCGGCAATCATCAAGTGCGGGTGAATCTTCTCCGCCGCCGCACGCTTCATCACCTTCGTGGGGCATTGCGTGTCCTTGATGTTCATCCAGAAGAAGCTCTGCACGATGAGATGGAAGCATCGGCTGGTGAACCGGCGCACCCATGGTTGGGCTTGATGCAACACCGCACCGGGCAACCAGCGAGAACCAATCACGCAATCTGCCTTGCTGGTCAGCTTGACCAGCTCATGGAACGCCCGCGGCGGCGACGCGCCATCGGCATCTACGTAGCCCACAAGGTCGGCCAATGGAGCGAGTCTTAAGCCTTCAATCAAGGCGCCACCCTTGCCGATGGGATCGGGGTAATTCTGCCAGGAAATGGAGGGATGATCTTTGGCGACTAGTTCAACGACGCCCAAGGTGTTGTCGCGGCAGCCGTTGAGCACGACCACGATCTGCACCTTGCCCGAGTAATTCTGCTCGAAATACGTCGCCGTCTCGCGGAGGACCGGTTCAATCCGGGCCTCCTCGTTGTAGGCGGGTATCAGCAATAACAGACTCGGTTCGGGCACGCGCGGATGATACAAATCGTTGGGACTTTGTCGAACATCGGTTGCGGGTTGATGTCCAAATCGCTAGCCAAGCGCGGGCGCGTGGGGCATGCTTTCGTAGTCAGCAAATTGTTCGGGAGCAAACCAGCCCCTGTGGTGTCTAATCAGCATGACCGAAGCAAAGGAACGGATATGAGCGACATCCAACTCGTCACGGCTTCATTGGAGCGCGCCGCGCAACGCCTCCGGCTCAGTCGCGCTCTGCGCGGATTGTGGGCGGGCCTGGTCATCGGGGTCGCCGCGTGGCTTTTGGCGCTGCTTGTCTTCAAACTCGCCCCGATTCCGCCTCAAACCGTCAATATAGCGGCGTTGGTCGGTCTAGCTTGCCCCCTGCTCGGCGCCATCATCGGCGGCTGGCGCAAACCGTCCGCCGCGGCGACCGCCCGCTGGGTGGACGTGAAACAGAATCTTAAGGAGCGCATGAGCACCGCGCTCGAAGTCGCCAACACCAAGGCCGATCCGCTCTGGAGCCAGTTGGTCGTTCACGATGCCGCGAGCCACGCGAAGGAGATTGATCCCCGTTCGCTTGTCCCGTTGCACCTGACGCGCGCGGCGCATTGGGCGGTGTTGTTGCTGGCCGTTGCGTTCGGCTTGGGCTTCGTTCCCGAATACCGCACCGAGGCGCAAAAGAAACGCGCTGCCGACAAGGAAATCATCAAGGACGTCGGCCGCGGCATGGCGGAGGTGACGAAACACGAGATGGCTCAACGTCCATTGGCCGCCGAGCCCGTGAAGAAGTCGCTCGAACAAGTCGCTGCGCTGGCCGACGCTTTTCAGAAAGCTGAACTCACCCGCGCCGAGGCGCTCAAGGACATCGCCAGCGTGCAGGACAAGATCAAGGATCAGCTCAAGGAACTTGGCAAAGATCCCGCGATGAAAAAGCTGGATCAATCGCAGCGCGTCAACGGCGCGAACCAACCTTCCGGCGCGGAATTGCAGAAGCAGATGGAAGCGCTCCAAAAGCAAATGGGCGACAACAAAGACGCGAATCCCGAAAAAGCCGAGAAGCTGAAAGAGAAGCTGGAAAAACTTCAGGACGCCGCCCGTGCCATGGCCGACAAAAACAATCCGGGCGATGCTGCGGCCAAGAAGGAGTTGTCTCAATCGCTCGCTGCGCTTTCCAAGGAAGCTGCCGAGATGGGCTTGAATCTTCCCGACCTCGACAAAGCCATCGAAGCGCTCGCGGCCAACCAAGTGGACAAGTTGCTCAAGGATCTCGACGCCGCCACGACGGACGTTGAAAAGATGAAGCAGCTCGCGCAGCAGATGCAGTCGCTCAGCCAGCAGATGGAAAAGCTCGGCAAAAACCTCGGCGAGCAACTCGACAAAGGCCAGGCCGACATCGCGCAATCCACGATCGAGAAAATGAAGAAGGCGCTCGAGTCCGGCAAAGTTTCGCCCGAGCAATTACAAAAGATGCTGGAGGAGGTATCCAAAGCCATCGATCCCGCCAAGCCCTACGGCGAATGTTCGAAGAGCTTGTCCAAGGCCGCCGACCAGATGAAGTCCGGCGATAAAGCCGGCGCTGCCAAGTCGCTCGCAGATGCAGCGAAGGAACTCGAAGATTTGATGCAGCAATTCGGCGACGCGCAATCGCTCGCTTCCGCGATGGACGCGCTTAAGGACGCTTCGATGTGTGTCGGTTCCGGTCAGTGCTGGGGCTTGGGTCGCTGTCAGGGCAAGTCTGGGTTCAAACCCGGCGGCAAGCCCGGCAAAGGCGTCGGCACCTGGGCTGACGAGAATCAAGGCGGCAGCCTCGCCGACGTTCCGATGAGCGATGAACTCGTGGACAACTCCGACGTCATGCGTCCTGACCAAGACCCGCGCGGCCAGACCGAACGTGATGCTTCCCTCAACTCCGCGCTTACCCCCACGAAGGTCAAAGGCCAGTTCTCGAAAGGCGACCGCATGCCGAGCATCTCGCTTCCCGGCGTCAGCATCAAAGGCACGAGCAAGATTCAATTTGAAGAAGCCGCCACAGCCGCCCAGACCGACGCCAGCAGCGCGCTCAGTCAGGACAAAGTCCCGCGCAACTACCAAGGCCCGGTGAAGGACTACTTCGACGACCTGAAGAAATAGTTTCAGTTCAACCACCAAACGTGAATTGGCCACACAGGCACAGAGGCGCAGAGGGGGAAAGCTTTTTGCTTTCCGCTCTGAGACTCTGTGCCTCTGTGGCTAAGTCTTCCTGATTTCCAAATTCAACCCTATGAGCACCGAAGCCCAAATCGCCCAATTCCGCCAAACCTTCACCGCCCTGCGCAACGAGATCGGCAAAGTCCTCGTTGGTCAGGATGCCATCGTGGACAGCACGCTCATCGCCCTGTTCGGCGGCGGGCATGTGCTGCTTGAAGGCGTCCCCGGGCTCGGCAAGACGCTTCTCGTCCGCACGCTCGGCGAAGTGCTCGACCTCAGCTTCAACCGCATCCAGTTCACGCCCGACCTGATGCCCGCCGACATCCTCGGCACCAACCTCGTCATGGAAGCGCCCGGCGGCCGCCGCGAATTCCAGTTCCAGCGCGGACCCATCTTCGCCCACCTCGTCCTCGCGGACGAAATCAACCGCGCCACGCCCAAGACCCAATCCGCTATGCTCGAAGCCATGCAGGAAAAGCAGGTCACCGCCGGCGGCGAAATCCGCAAGCTCGCCGAACCCTTCTTCGTCATGGCCACGCAAAACCCCATCGACCAGGAAGGCACCTACCCGTTGCCTGAGGCGCAGCTCGACCGCTTTTTCTTCAAGCTCATCGTCGGCTACCCGACGCACGCCGAGATGTCCGAAGTCATGACCCGCACCACCAGCGGCGCGAAGCAGACCACCAGCAAAGTCCTCGACCGCGACCGCCTGAGCGAACTCATGAAGCTCGTCCGCGAAGTGCCCGTCGCGTCGCACGTGCAGGATTACGCCGTGCGCCTCGTGCTCGCCACGCATCCCAAGACCAAGACCGCCGTGGCCATAGCGAATCAATACCTCCGCTTCGGCAGCAGCCCGCGCGGCGCGCAAACGCTACTCCTCGCCGGCAAAGTCCGCGCCCTCGCGCATGGCCGCTTCAACGTCAGCTTCGAGGACATCCAGGCCATCGCCCACGCCGCGTTGCGCCACCGCCTCATCCTCAACTTCGAAGCCGAAGCCGAAGGCATCACCACCGACCACGTCATCGACCAGGTCATCAAGGAAGTGCCCAAGACGGTGGAAGCGGTGAATGCGTGACCAGGTAAAAAATGAGTAGGTTCGCCTTCATAGCTGTGTGGACGATTTCGCTCGCACTTATCCCGTTGATGATTTACGGGCTGTTTCTTTTCCTGCTGAAGTGCGCATATCCTGACCCACCCACCCAAATAGCATTTCTATTGGGTATGGTAGTCATGTTTATCGGTGCGCCCGTTTTCGGTTTGGTTGGGTTAACTCTTGGGCTGTTTGGCTTTCTTCCAGGCACAAGAAAGAAGAAATCAAATGGGTAGCGATTATCACTCTCCATCCGCGAAGCGGATAAACATGATTAGCCGCGGGTGCCAACCCACGGTGGCGCGCCCAAACGAAATCGACCCTGAAGGGGTCGAACAATCCTGACGCTCAATGTCCACCTTCACCCAAATCTACTACCACATCGTATTCTCCACAAAAGATCGTGAACGGGTGTTGCTGGCGAATCGGCGCGACGACCTTTTCCGCTATACGTGGGGAATCCTAAAGAACAATGACTGCCACCTACACCGCATTGGTGGGGTCGAAGATCACATTCATATTCTGACCGGAATTCACCCAACCACCGCCTTGGCCGATTTAGTGAAGGACATCAAAACCGCGACGAGCAGTTGGATTAAAAAGGAGGGAGTGTTTCCGGGCTTCACCCATTGGCAGGACGGCTACGGTGCATTCACTGTTTCCCACGGTGACAAAGACGACGTGATTGAATACATCAAGAACCAGGAAGAACATCACAAACAGATTTCGTTCAAAGATGAGTTGCGGGATTTTCTGAACAAACACGGAGTCAAATTCGATGAGAAATATCTGGTCTGATATGGGCGGCAATGGTTCGGCCCCTTCAGGGCCGGATATGATTAGGGACGTGTTCCGTGGGTTTCACCCACGGCTATTCATGTTGTTCGCCTCCGGCGAACGGCGGCCCGCGGGCCAATTCATCCCAATGCGTCTTTGCGCCTTTGCGCCTTTGCGTTAATTCTCATGCCCCTCCTCACTCCCGAACTCCTCCGCCAGCTCGAGCAATTCCAGTTGCTCGCCGCCCGCCGCGCCAAGAGCAGCGCCAAGGGCGAGCGTCGCAGCAAGGCGCGCGGCCAGTCCGTCGAGTTCGCCGACCACCGCAATTACGTCCCCGGCGACGACTTCCGCTACCTTGACTGGAATCTCTACGGCCGCCTCGACCGCCTCTTCCTCAAGCTCTACGAGGAGGAGCGCGAATTGCCCGTCCGCATTTTCCTCGACGCCAGTGAGTCCATGACCTTCGGCGAGCCGCGCAAATTTGACTTCGCTCGGCAGGTCGCCGCCGCCATCGGCTACGTCGCGCTCTGCGGTTTTGATCGCGTCAGCGTGAATGTGTTTCCCAGCGGGGAACGGGGTGCGGTGAATGCTGAACCGACCGCAGTCCGCAATCAGCAAGCGGCGGTTCAAAACTCCCTTTCACGCGTGCGCGGGAAAAAATCCTCGCTCCAATTCCTGCAGAACCTCGCCCGCCTTCACGCCGGCGGCACCGCGAATTTCAATGAGTCTGTCCGGCGTGGCGCGCTCGAAGCCCGCCAGGCCGGCCTCGCCATCGTGCTCAGCGATTTCCTCGATCCCGCCGGTTACGAAGCCGGCCTGACCACGCTCATCGGCCGCGGCTTCCAAGTAGACGTCGTCCAGATTCTCGCGCCCGAGGAACTCGAACCCACCACCTTTGGCGACCTGCGTCTCGTGGACGCCGAGACCGGCGACGAACGCGAAGTCACCTTCGGCAAATTCCGTCTGAAGCATTACCAGCAAACCGTGCAAAATTTCTGCGGCCGCCTCCGTGAATATTGTTCCGGTCGCGGCATGAACTACTTCCTCGCCGCCTCGAACACCGACCTCAGCGACCTCTTGTTGAAGCAACTGCGCCAAGCGGAGGTGCTCGGATGAGTGCGTTTACAATTTGCGATTTACGATTTACGCGCCGGAGCGCCGATCTCCGACCCGGCGCGTTCGTCGTCACGCTGCGGAGAATCCCAACGGGATTCCATCAGTCAGCCCAGGGTTGCGAGGAACGAGCTACCCTGGGTCAACAGTTCAAAAACATTTTCAACCCCAACGGGGTTGCATCGCCGTCTGATACGCGAAGATTCAACCCCTTCAGGGTTGATGCCCACCGGACAACAAACCAGGGTAGCTCGTTCCTCGCAACCCTGGGCTGGATGCTTCAATCCCCTCGGGATTGCCGAACTAGCCCACCGGATTTTCAGCCGGAAGCTGGAGGCTGCGTATGAGCTTCCTGAACACGATGGCCTTTTGGTTCGCGCTCACTCTCCCGGTGGTCGTGGTGTTTTACCTGCTTAAGCGCAAACGGCAGGTGAAGCTGATTTCTTCGACGTTGCTGTGGCAAAAGTTCCTCGCTGAAACACAGGCCAATGCGCCGTTCCAGAAGCTGCGCAACAACTGGCTGATGCTCTTCCAACTGTTGCTGCTCGCGCTCGCCGTGCTCGCGCTGGCGAGACCGTTCTTTCTCGGCAAGGCCAAGAGCAGCGAGTTGCGCGTCGTGATTCTTGATGCCTCCGCGTCCATGCAAGCCACGGATGTTTCGCCGTCGCGTTTCGAGCAGGCGCGGGCCGAGGCGCTCAAGCTGGTGGACGCTCTCAAGCCCGAGGAACGCATGATGGTTCTGCTCGCCGGCGGCAACGCCGTCGTGAAGCAATCGCCCACGACCGACAAAGCCACGTTGCGCCGCGCCATCGAAGGCTGCACGCCGAGCGATTCCCCCACGCGCCTTGCCGATGCCATCAAGACCGCCGCTGCATTCACCTTCGAGAAGCGCGGCGAAGCTGAGGAAGCCGTCGCCGAGATCCACTTGTTCAGCGACGGCGCCGTGCCCGACCTTGCCGAGTTCGAGAACAAGGCGCTGCCGCTTATCTATCACAAGGTCGGCGCTCGCTCGGAAAATGTCGGCATCACCGCCCTCGATGCCCGCCCGCATCCCGAAGACCCGCGCCAACGCGCGATCTACACCAGCGTCGGCAGCTTCGCCTCGAACAGCATCACGACCGAGGTGGAGTTGCTCTTCGAAGGTCGCGTGCTTGATGCCAAGTCCATCACGCTGGAGCCGGGGCAGGTCGTGCCGCAGGTGTTCACCGCGCCGCAACCCAGCAACGGCGTGTTCGCCGTGCGCCTCAGCGCCAAGGATGATTTGGCCGCCGACAACGAAGCCGTCGTTTACAGTATCCTGCCGCAACCAGTGAAGGTGCTGCTCGTCACACGCGGCAATCGCTTCCTCGAAAAAGCCCTGCGCGCCGTGCCGAACCTCTCGCTCGCCACCACCACCGATTCCACCGACAAAGCCGACGTGTTCGACTTCGTCATCCTCGACGGCGTCACGCCCACCGTCTGGCCGACCGCGAACATCCTCGCGTTCCGCACCGTGGCCACGAACTGGTTCGATGGCGTCGGCAGAGTTGAAGCGCCGGCGCTCGTGGACTGGCGCACGTCGCATCCGCTGCTGCGCTACGCGCCGTTCGACACCGTGGCGGTGAAGGAAAGCGCCTACGTGAAAGCGCCGAGCTGGGCGGTGTCGCTGCTTGAAGCGCCGCAAGGTTCGCTGCTTGTTGCGGGCGAACTCGGCCGCCAACGCATTGTGTGGGTCGGCTTCGACGTGCTCGACAGCAACTGGCCGTTGCGCGTGTCGTTTCCCATTTTCATCGCCAACGCCGCCGAATGGCTCAATCCCGCCAGCGCCCGCAACGCGCAACTCCTCATTAAGGCTGGCAGCCCGTTCCGCTTCACGCTTCCCGCGCCGGTGACGAAGGCCGAAGTCCAGTTGCCCGACGGCAAGACGCGTTCGCTCGAGACCGATCCGAAAGCCACCGAACTCGTCTTCGGCGACACCGCGAAGGAAGGCGTCTATCGTCTGACTGCCGGCACGAACACGACGACCTTCTGCGTCAACCTGCTCGACGCCAACGAAAGCAACATCAAGCCGCGCGACGAACTTTCGCTCGGCAAATACACCAAGATCACCGCGAGCAAGGCGAAGCCTGCGAACACGGAACTCTGGCGCTGGCTCGCCATCGCCGTGCTCGTCGTGCTGCTCTTCGAGTGGTGGTGGTATCACCGGAGGACGGCGTGAGGCGACTTCTGGAAATTTTAGTCGTAGTCGGTGTGCTTGCCCTTTTGGGGTGGTTCACGCTGAATTTAAATTCGGAGTTGCCGACCGTCATCCTCTACTGCGCCCAAGACCAAACCTACGCTGAGCCGTTGCTGAAACAATTTGAAAAGGAAACCGGCATCAAGGTGAAGGCGGTTTATGACAGCGAAGCGGTGAAGACGGTTGGCCTCGCGAACCGCCTGCTCGCCGAACGCAGCCATCCGCAATGCGACGTCTTCTGGGGCAACGAAGAACTCCGCACCCGCCAGCTCGCCGCGCAAAACGTTTTCCGCGAAACGAACGGCTGGGCCGCGTTCGGCCATCGCTCCCGGCAAATCGTTATCAATACGAATATCGTTTCATTGGAGCGCCGATTTCCGAATTGGCGTGACTTAATCGAACATGCCGACTCGGAAATCGGCGCTCCGACCTCACTGCGCTACCTCACCAACGCCATCTATCGCGGCAAAGTCGCACTGGCCTACCCGCAATTCGGCACGACGGGCACGCACATGAATGCGCTACGTCAGCTTTGGGGCGAGACCAACTGGCTCGCGTGGTGCCGCGGTTTGATCGCGAATGACGCCAAGCTGGTGGATGGCAATTCGGTCGTCGTGAAGCTCGTTGGTCGCGGCGAGGTGGCCATTGGTCTTACGGACTCGGACGACATTCTAGCCGGCCAACGCGAAGGGTTGCCGGTTGCGCTGCTGCCGCTCGGGTCGGAGTCGTTGCTGATTCCAAACACGGTTGCGGTCGTTCGCAACGCGCCGCACGCAAACGCGGCGGAGAAACTTTTCAACTGGTTGCAAAAGCCGGAAGTCGCCCAACGCTTGGTTGAGGCGCACGCATTGGAAAGCGTCGAGAAGCCCGGCGTGGTTGGCTTGCAACCTGACTGGTCCGCGTTGCTGCGCGATTTGGAAACGACCACCAAGCAACTCAACGAGGTGTTCCTGAAGTGAACTGGCTCCTGCTCCAAAACAGCCTGCTCGTCAGCGTCGCCACCACGCTGCTGGCGATGGCGCTTGGTTTCATGGCGGCGCTGTGGCTGACGGCCGTGGAACGGCGCTGGCGGATGGCGGGCCTAGGCCTGGCAGTCGCGGCGCTGGCGATGCCGCCATTCCTCGTGACGAATTGTTGGCTCGATCTGCTCGGCGCGAACGGCGTGCTGCGCGGCTGGCTGCCGTTAAACATCTTCTCGCTGCCGGGCGCGGCGTGGATTCTCGCGTTGCTGTTATGGCCCATCACGGCGCTGGCGGTGTGGAGTCGTTGGGAACGCATCGAACCGGAATTGCTCGAAGTGGAACCCGCCTTGCGCGGCGCGGCGCTCATCCGGCATCTGCTGTTGCCCGTGGCGCGGACACCGCTGTTGCTCGCGGGCGCGCTGACGTTCGTGCTCGCGCTGAATAACTTTGCCGTGCCTGCCATCCTGCAAGTGAAAGTCTTCCCCGCCGAGATGTGGGTGGAGTTCAGCAGCAACTTCGATTCGCTGTCCGCCTTCAAGCTCAGCCTGCCGCTCGTGATTGCGCCTTTGCTGCTGCTGGCGTTCTTCATGCGGGCGGAAATCTCGTGGCCGACGTTGCGCGGGAAGATGTCGCCGGGCGTGTTCCGCCGGCAGCTTGGCAACGGCTGGCTGACATCGGCATCGGCGGTGATCGGGGTGGTATGCATTCTGTCCGTCGGTGTGCCGGTGATTCAACTCGCGGCTTCCGCGAGAACCTGGAGCGAACTTCCCGGCGCGGTGGAAGCGGGTCAAAGCGCGCTATGGACTTCGATGTGGCTCGCGGCCGTGACGGCGACGGCGTGTGTGGTGATTGCGGTTTGTAGTTCCGCCTTTAGGCGGTCCGGACCGGCTAAAGCCGGGACTACGAGCGTGGCACTATGGCTCCCGTTCCTCATGCCGGGGGTGCTGGTCGGCATCGCGTTCATCTGGCTGTTCAATCGTCCGGCGACTGCATGGTTTTATTCCAGCTTCGGTGTGGTGCTGCTGGCGTTTGCGGCGCGTTATTTTGCGCTCGGCGCCAGCGTCACTCGGCACGCGCTGCAAACAACCGACCGCGATCTCAACGACGCTGCACGGCTCGACGGCGCGTCGCGCTGGCAGACGCTGCGCTTGGTGCAATGGCCACAGATCGCGCCCCAAGTGGCCGCCGCCTGGTATGTCATCTATCTGCTGTGCTTGTGGGACGTCGAATCGCTCGTGCTCATCGTGCCACCGGGCGGCGAGACGCTGGCGTTGCGCATCTTCAATCTGCTGCACTACGGGCACAATGCGCAGGTGAATGCGCTTTGCCTGACATTACTGGGCGCGGCGGTGGCGCCGTTGCTCGTCGTAGCTGCGCTCGGCAGAGCGCGGCGCTTCATTGGGTCGTTCGGCAACGGGGAGAATGGCTGCGTTCTGCCGAACGCAGCTACACTAGCCGTTGCGCTCGCGCTGCTCACGGGTTGCTCCCCGTCGTCATCGAGCCAGAGCGCGCCGTTGGAGAGCAAATTTTTCGAGCGCGCCGAGATCGTCGCGACGCGCGGTGTCGGTGTGGGCGAGGTGAACAAGCCGCGTTCCGTGGCGGTGGATCACGGCGACAACCTTTACGTCGTGGACATGACGGGGCGCATCCAGAAGTTTGCGCCGGACGGAAAGTTTCTTCTCGAATGGCAGATGCCGCAGACGTCGCGCGGCAAGCCGAAGGGCATGGGCTGCGACACTGACGGCAATGTCATCGTCGTCGAGCCGCATTACAAGCGCGTGAACCACTTCACGTCCGAAGGCAAGCTCGTGGCGCAATGGGGCATCACCGGGACGAACATTGGCAAGCTCGACATGCCGCGTTCCGTGGCGATGAATTCCAAGCGCGAGATTTTCCTGAGCGAATACGGATTGGTTGAGCGGGTGCAAAAATTTTCGCTAGGTGTCGCGCTGACGAATGTGACGCCGTTGAATTGGAACACCAACGTGACCGACGAACAGGCCTTGGCCGAAACGCGCCCGACGCCAGCGAAGTTCCTCGGATGTTACGGGCAGTTCGGCAGCGCGCCGGGCGAGTTCAATCGAGCCGAGGGGATTTGCGTCGACGCGCAGGACCGGCTTTACGTGGCGGACTCGTGCAATCATCGTGTGCAGGTGTTCACCAGCGACGGGAAGTTCATCCGCGAATTTGGAAAGCCGGGCAGCGCGCCGGGCGAGTTGAGCTATCCCTACGACGTGAAGGTGGACGCGGCGGGCAACGTGTTCGTGTGCGAGTTCGGCAATTCGCGCATCCAGATATTCGATGGCGCGGGCAAATCGATCGAGCTCATCGGTGGCGCGGGCGGACGTCCGGGGCAATTCAACAATCCGTGGGGCATCGCGCTCGATTCGCACGGGAACATTTACGTGGCCGATGCGCTGAATCATCGCGTGCAGAAGCTGGTGCGGCGCGGGCAAACGGCGGCAGCGGTTGAGCGGGTGGCGGGAGTCAGGGCGTTATGAATTTTCACTTCACACATCCGATTTGGCTGTTCGCGCTCGTGCCGGCGTTGGCGTGGGTCGTGTGGCTCGCGGTGAAGTCGGATGTGCAAACTGCGAAGTGGCGACGCTGGACCTCGGGCACGATCCGCGTGCTGGTGCTGCTCGCCATCGTGCTGGCGATCGCGGGCATCCAATGGCTGCGGCCCATCGAGGGCATGAATGTCTTCTTCCTGCTTGATCGTTCGGACAGCATCCCTTCGGCGCAACAAGACGCGGCAAAGGAACAGGTGAACAAGTTCGCGGCGAAGATGGAGCGCGTGGACAAGGGCGGCGTGATCGCGTTCGGCTCGGAGGCGGCGATTGAATTCAATCCCAACACGGCGGTGAAGGTGGAGAAGATCCAAGCCGTCGTGAACACGGAGCGAACGGATTTGAGCGCGGCGATCCGGCTCGGCACGGCGGGCTTCCCGGAGACTGGCCAGAAGCGGCTGGTGTTGATGTCGGACGGCAATGAGAACATCGGCGCGGCAATCGATGCGCTGGCGGCGGCGCGTTCGCTGGGCGTGACGCTGGACGTGGTGCCGGTCGGCGTGGCGCGGATGAACGACCTTTCCGTCCAGAAGCTGGGCTTGCCGTCGAACTTGAAGAAGGGCACGGCGTTTGAGGCGAAGATTTTTGTGCAGGCGGATCATCCGACGGATGCGAAGGTGCGGCTGTATCGCAACGATCAATACCTCGGCGAACAGGACGTGCGGCTCGACTCAGGTAAAAACCTGCTCACGTTCCCGCAGAAGCTGACGGAGCCGGGCTTTTACAATTACGACGTGCGCGTCGAGGCGAAGGACGACGTGTTGCCGCAGAACAATCGTGCGTCGGCATTCACGTTCGTGCGCGGCGAACCAAGGCTGTTGCTGGTTTCGAGCGAGGCAGATGGTGACGCCACGCTCTCCTCGGCGTTGAAGTCGATGAAGATGGAAGTGCGCACCATCACCCCGGGGCAATTCCCGACGTCGCTCGCCGAGCTGCAGGACTACGACTCGATCTTTCTCTGCAACATCAACGGTGGCGACCTCGGGCGCGATAATCAAAAGCTTATCGAGAGCGCGGTGCGCGATTTCGGCGTGGGGTTGGTTTGCGTCGGCGGTGATCAGTCGTTCGCGGCGGGCGGTTATCGCAACACACCGCTCGAGACGGTGCTGCCGGTGAGCATGGAGTTGGACAGCAAAAAAGTTTTGCCCAGCGGCGCGGTCGTGTTGGTCATGCACGGGATGGAGTTCGCGAACGGCAACCAAGTCGCGCGCGATTGTGCCCAAGGCGTGCTGGCTGCGCTCGCGCCGCAGGATCAGATGGGCGTCATCCTGTGGGACGGCACGGAGCATTGGGTTTTCCCGCTGTCAAAAGTCGGCGACAAGAAGGACATGTCCTCAAAGATCGCGGGCATGAACCAGGGCGACATGGTTAGCTTCCAGGGCGTGTTGGAGAAGTCGCACGACGCGTTGAAGAAAGCCACGTCGAACCTGAAGCATGTGATCGTTTTCAGCGATGGCGATCCGGGCGCGCCCAGCGACAGCCTGCTGCAGGCGATGGCGAAGGATAAGATCACCATCAGCTCCGTGCTCATCTCCGGCCACTTCCCGCCGGACACGATGATCCGCATGGCGGACTTGGGCAAAGGCCGTTTCTACCACGTCACCGATGCGAGCCAGTTGCCGCAAATCTTCCTGAAGGAGACGGCGGTGATCCTGAAGTCGGCGATTTACGAGGAGCCGTTCAAGCCGGTCATGCGTGCGAACAGTGAAGTTGTGCGCGGCATCGGGGCGAATGAGTATCCGCAGTTGCTCGGCTACGTGGCGACGACGCCAAAACCGCGCGCGGAGACGCCGCTCTGGACCCATCAGGGCGACCCGCTGCTGGCGCACTGGCAATATGGCCTCGGTCGGGCGGTGGCGTTCACATCGGATGCGAAGCCGCGTTGGGCGAAGACGTGGCTGGCGTGGGAGAAGTATAAACAATTCTGGGTGCAGACGGCGCAGTGGAGTTTGCGGCGCACGGAGAACGCGGACTTCGCGACGGACGTTTCGCTGGAGAAAGGCGAGGGTATCATCAATGTCGAGGCGCTCGACGCGAGGGGAGATTACCGGAACTTCCTGAACTTGCAGGCCATCGTCGTCAGCCCGAAGGGCGAGCGCGTGGTGCTGCCGGTGCGGCAGAGCGGGCCGGGTCATTACGAGGCGAAGTTTCCGACGAAGGAAGCCGGCACCTACGCGGTGAACGTCGTCGAGATGGACGGCGCGAAAGTCGTGGCACAACAGACGGCGGGCGCGAGCATCAACTACTCGCCTGAGTTCAGCGTGCCGGAGCCGAACTACAACTTGCTGCGGCGTCTGGCTGAAGCTGGCGGCGGCAAGGTGCTCGACTTGAAGAACCCGCTGGATAATCCGTTCCTGCATGACCGCGTGAAGACCTTCCAGCCGCGCGATCTGTGGGAGTGGCTGCTGCGGTTTGCGGTGATCTTGTTCGTGCTCGATGTCGGCTTCCGGCGCATCCAGATCGAACGCGAAGATGCGCAGAAGATGCTGGCGACCGCAAAGAGCGTGGTCCTGTTCTGGCGTCCGAAACAGAAAGTGATGAAGTCCGACGAATCGCTTTCCGCACTGCTGGCGCGCCGCGATGCCGTTCGCGCCGAGACGACGAAGCCTGTTGAAGAGCGACCCGAGTTGTTCCAGCCGACAGCACCGGTCAACCTGCCCTTGCCCGGCAACGAGCCAACGCCGGAGCCAGCGAAGCCAGCCTCAGAGGGCACCCCGCACACCGGCGAACAAAAGCCCGGTCCGGCGAGCGGTATGGCCAGCTTGCTGGAAGCCAAGCGCCGCGCGCAGAAGAAAAAGTGAACGGCGCTTACGCCGGTTCTTGCTGCGTAAGGCAGTGCAGTGAGCCGAAGCCGAGCACCAAGTCCACCGCGTGGATGCCGACGACGGGGCGGTCCTTGAACAACTCGCCGAGGATGCCGAGGGCGATGCGATCGTTCGGATCGTTGAACGTCGGGACGATGACGCAGGAGTTGGCGATGTAGAAATTCGCGTAACTCGCGGGCAGGCGCCAGTTCTTGTAGTGGACGGGCGCGGGCATCGGCAACGGGACAACCTTGGGTTTCGAGCCGTCTTCGAGACGCAAGTCCTGGATGCGCTCCCAGTTTTCGGCGAGCGGCTTGTAGTTCGGGTCCTTCTTGTTCGTCTCCTTGATGAGCACGAGCGTCTTGTGGTCGGTGAAACGGCAGATGTCGTCGATGTGGCCGTGCGTGTCGTCGCCGACCGGACCGGCGACGAGCCAGAGGACGTTCTTCACGCCGAGATATTTTTTGAACTGCGCGTCATACTCCGCCTTGGTCATGCCCTTGTTGCGCACCTGAATGGACGGATGCTGATAACATTCCTCGGTCGTGAGCAACGTGCCGCGGCCGTTGACTTCAATGCCGCCGCCCTCGATGACGAACTTCTTCCCGTTGAACTGCGCGTCGAACAGCGGGCGCTTGAGCAACGCCGCCGCTGTCTCGGGAACCTTCGTATCGAGCTGCCAGTTGCTGTATTTGGCCCACGCGTTGAAGTGGAAATGAACGATGGCCTTCTCCTGCTTGCGCTTCACGTGGATCGGGCCGCTGTCGCGCGTCCAACCGCGATTCGTCGGATGCAAGACGAACTGCACTTTCTTCAGATCGCAATGAGCGCGCTTGAGATAGCTGGCGGCGAACTTTGCCTCGGCTTGGCTGCGCACGAGCAGACGGACGATTTCACCCTGCGAAATCTTGCGGACCATTTCGCCATAGACCCAGCGGATGGTGTCGATCTTGTCGGGCCAGTCGGATTCGTTGTGGGGCCAACCGAGCCAGGTGGCGGCGTGCGGTTCCCATTCGGCGGGCATGGAGTAGCCGAGTTCTGCGGGTGACTGGTTCGTGATGAGTTCGATCTTCGCCATAAAATGTGCGCGGAGGATACGGTTCCAAAGCCCGGTGGCAAGCGAAGCGACGTGCGAGGAAAAATTTTGCCCTGGCCGCCTTTGTCCTACGGCGGATGTCAGACTAGACTCAACCTGTGGACAAACCTGGTGGCAATCTGCGTGGGCGCGGAGCGGCGTCGAACCCGAAGAACCGCTTCACGACCATTTCGGCGGAGCGCTTCGAGGACTATGACCCGAGCGAGGATCCGTCGCCGCGCACGCAATTCATCGCTGATGCCAGCGCCACGGTCATCAATTACAACGACAGCCCCGACATCCCATTCAACGCGAGCATCAACGTCTATCGCGGCTGCGAACACGGCTGCGCCTACTGCTACGCGCGGCCTTTCCACGAATACCTCGGCTTCTCGCCCGGCTTGGATTTCGAGACGAAGATTGTCGTCAAATACAACGCGCCCGAGCTGCTGCGCGAGGAATTGTCGTCGCCGAAATGGCAACCGCAGAACGTCGCGATGAGCGGCGTGACGGATTGCTATCAACCGGCGGAGCGACGCCTGCAATTGACCCGGCGCTGCCTCGAAGTCTTCGCCGAGTTCCGCAACCCCGTGGGCATCGTAACGAAGAATCACCTCGTCACGCGCGACCTCGATCTGTTTGCGGAACTGGCGCGGTTCAACTGCGCCGCCGTTTACGTCTCCATCACCACGCTCGACGCGGAGCTCGCGCCCAAGCTGGAGCCGCGCGCGTCGTTGCCGGCGATGCGACTAGCCGCCATCCGCAAGCTGAGCGAGGCGGGCGTGCCGGTCGGCGTCATGACGGCGCCGATGATCCCCGGGCTCAACGACCAAGAGATGGCGAGCATCCTTGAAGCCGCCGCCGAAGCGGGCGCGAAGTTCGCCGGGCTGGTGCCGCTGCGATTGCCGTTTGGGGTGAAGGAGATTTTCGTCGACTGGCTGACGCGGCATTACCCGGACCGGAAGGAGAACGTGTTGAATCGCCTCCGCTCGTTGCGCGGTGGCAAGTTGAACAACGCCGACTTTGGTTCACGCATGACCGGCGAAGGCGTGTGGGCGGAGCAGTTGCGGCAGATGTTCGACATCAAGTCGCGCAAGCTCGGGCTCATCGAACGCGGAGCCGGATTGTCCACGGCGCATTTCCGTCGTCCGGGCGGGCGGCAGATGGAGTTGTTGTGACGCTACTTTTGTAGTCCCGGCTTTAGCCGGTCGGGAATTCTGGTGTGTCCGTGGGACCGGCTGAAGCCGGGACTACAAGCTTGCCGCTACCGCACAGCTTCCACCCGGTAGTATCTCGTTCCGCTCGAGGGTGCGCCACCAGTGAGCGTGAAGTCGTCGGTGAAGCCCATTGTGCCCGCAGTGCCGGCGGGGTTTGAATCCATCTCGTCGGTCGCCGCCCGCAGCACCGAGGTGAAAGCGCCAGTGAAACTTCCGCTCGCGTCGCCGTCGCTGAATTGGATGCGGTAACGCGTGCCGCCCACCGACGACCACACGACCTGATAGCCAGCGCCCGCTGAACCGATTTGCGTGAAGTGCAGCCAGGAGAGTGAGTTGGTCGGATTTGTGCCGGCGCGATACTCCTGCAAGTTCGACGCGCCGTCGCCATCGTCGTCCGCGTTCGCATCGGTGATGCTGTATTGCGTCTCCCATGCGTCGGGAATGCCGTTTGAATTCGCATCGATCGGCGACGCGATGTTGATGGTGATCTGCGCCAAGGCGCTGTTCGTCCGCCCGTCGTTCGCCACGAAAGTGAACACATCGCCGCTCATCGCGCCGTGGGCGGGCGTGTAGCTGAATGTGCCGTTGGTTGTGTCGAAGCCGGAGAGTAAACCGTTCGTCGGCAGAGTTGCAGCCGCGAACGTCAGTGGGTTGCGATTCACATCACTGCCAGTGAGCACGAGGTTTGTGCTGACATCGGCGGCGACCGTGAAAGTCTTATTGGTCGCAACCGGTGGGAAGTTCTCCTTGCGGATGGTGAACCAGTCGTTGCTGGCGCCCGTTTCGCGGAGGAACACCGCGTCCAGCCGGTTACTGGTGATGTCCAGCACCATGGAGCCGAGGTTGTTCAAGGAAATGAACATGGCTGGATGGTTCAATGCTCCGCCGCTGGCCTGACCGGAACTGCCCACGACACTGTAAACCGCGCCGCGATTGCCAATGGGGGCGCCGGTGAAGTTCTCCGGCTTGAGGTAGGCATTGGTGCCGTTGATCTCACGTCCGCTGCCGGGCAGCGCGATCATGGTGTTGGTGAAAGTCGAACTCAGGCCGTAATGGCCGTTGATGCAGAAGCTCCGTTCGTAGCAATGGCTGTGGCCGCTCAAGATCAAATCCACGCCGCCCGCCTCAAGGATGGGATTGAAATTCTGCCGCATCTCGATGAGTTCCGTCTCCGTGTCGGAATCGTGCGAGCCCTTCGTGTAAGGCGGATGATGCCAGTAGGCGATGAGCCAGCGGTTCGTGTTCGCCAAGAGATCGCTGCGGAGCCAGTTGGCCATCGCGCCGTTCGTTGCGCGGCTCGCGGTCATGGAATCGAGGCAGATGAAATGGACCATGCCGAGGTCGAACGAGTAGTAATGCTCCGTGCCGCTCGCCACGCCGCCGGCTTCGCCCGCGGTTGGTAGCGTGAAAATCTGAAAGTGGGCGTAGCTGTCCGTGAACACCGTGGATTGCGCGGTCTCGTGATTGCCGAGCGTGGGCCACGTGACGGTGTTGCGGAGGATGTTGCCGTAGATGTTGAACATGTTCGCCTGGAACTCAGAGTCGAGTCCGCTGTTGTAGGCGTTGTCGCCCAGCTGGAGCCAGGCGTGGACGAGGTTGGTGCCGTTGTAATTGTAGAACGCATCGCGCACTGCGGTCTGGTTCGCGGTGCCGGTCCCGGCATCGCCGATGACCCAGACGCGGATGGGCTTCGGAGTGCTGGGCGACGGGTGCGTGAGAAAATAGTGATTCGCCGAAGGTCCGACGTTTGCGCCGGCGGTCGAGCCGATGGCGTAGAAGTATTGCGAGTCGGGCGTTAAACCCGTGAGTGCAACTTCATGCTCGGTGACGGCCAACGCGCTGTAGTTCGTGGACGTGAGGGCGTTGGTGGCAGCTCCGAAGGCGACACGCGAATCCGTCGCCAGATCGGTGCGCCAACGGATCGTGATGCCGGTGGGCGTGCTCAACTGAAGATACGGACCGCGGGTGATGGCGGTTACGGGTGCAGCGATGATCGTGACGCCGACGGCGCTGGAAATGTTCGTCTCTCCATTGGCGTCGGTGGCGACGACCGTGAGCGAGTGGCTCCCGATCGACGGGGAAAGCCAGGAAACAGAATAGGGTTCCAAGTTGTCTTCACCGATCTTGGTGCCGTCCACGAAGAACTCGACGTTCGTGACGGAACTGCCGGGCGCGCTGGCCACGGCGGAGAAATCCAATTGCCCCGGCTGAACGTAAGTCGCGGCGGCGGGGCTTGTGATACCGACGGAAACCGCGGTGACATTGATGTTGTCCACGGCGAAAGTTTGATCAGGGCTGCTCGCGACATTGTTGTCATCGGCCCATCGAAAATAGAACACGCCGCCGCTTGGAACCGCCGAGGCGAAAGTGATGCCCACGTTGCCGCTGTTGTTCGTCGTCGCCTGCGTCGAGTTCGTGAGCGAAAGAGTGTTGACCTTGGTCCAGTCGCTGGCGTTGGTGCCTCCCGTGGTGCTGTAGAAGAATGCATAACCCGGCAACTCGCCCGCTTCCGTGCCGGCGCTGCCATTCGTCATCGCCTTGAGCGTGTAGCTGAACACGACGCCCAGCAGGTCGCCGCCGGTGTTGTTCGTCATGCCGAGTTCGGTGACTGTCGCGCCGTTGCCGGTCGGGCCGCTGGCGAGCGCGCGGTCGGCGGTGTTGCCCCACCAGCCAGCGTTCGCGAGGCGGCTGGCCGCAGCGTAGCCCGCGTTGCCCGGGGTCCAGAGGCCGAGACTCGTGGGGTTGTTCGTCGCGCCGGCGATGCCCGCAGCGGAGATAGGTGCGGCGGCGGTGTAAGTGCTGTTGCCGCCCGGAATGCCAAGCGAACGGAAGCCGACGGGCATGGTTGTGCCCGCGGTGCCGAGGCTGTCGAAGTTCTCCGCGTAACTGCCAGTGAATGAAACGGGCGCGGCAGGTGCGATACCGCAGAAGGATAGAAACGCGGCGGCGCCGGCCAGCAACATTTGCGTGCGGCGGATCAGGGTTGGTTTTGGAGTCATGCTTTAGATTGTTTCGCGAGCCGGGC
>JBEGQI010000101.1:0-25344 GCA_041181065.1 Verrucomicrobiota bacterium
TCCGCTTCCCGCAGGATCCGAATCTTGTCTTCCGTCGTATACCGCTTGCCTTTCATCGTCTGGTCCTTTCGTTGCGCCCAGACTAACAAATTACCTGGCCTGAAAAAGCGAAGTCACCTCAATCCCAAGAAGCACTTTGACACCAGCTTCGGCGTGATGACCGGCGCCGGCGATTACGAGGTCGTCATCGAACTAGACCCGTGGCTGGCCGACGTCCTGCGCGGACGCCGCCTGCACCGGTCACAGGTCTGGACCGACCTGCCTGCGGGCGGCTGCCATCTGCAACTGCGGTTGAGCTGTTTGGAAGAGATTGAGCAATGGGTGTTGAGCTGGGGCACCCGCGCCACCGTCCTACGCCCGAACGCCCTCGCCCAGCGCGTTGCCCAGACCGCCCGCGAACTCGCCGAACGGTATTCACGCTGACTCCTCCACTCCCGATCAATACTATGCAAACTCAAATCGAAGACCCGACCCGCCGGAAGTTTCTCGGCCTGCTCGCCAAACTGCCGCTGGTCCCAGCCTCCATGCTGGTCGCCCACAACGTCGGCAAAATGCTACCACCCGCACCACGCAAGGTGCTGCTGAATGACTTCCCGATCGCCGGCTTCAAATATTACCACGGCCCGAGCGTGCATCCGTCGCTGCACGCGGGAACCGCGTTGCACCTTCGCGCCGAGCCTGGCAATCCCTACGACCCGCACGCCGTCGAGATTCTTCGCGGCGGCGACAAGCTCGGCTACGTCCCGCGCTTCTGTAATCGCCACCTGAGCCGACTGCTCCAAGCAGGCGTCTCGCTCTCCTGCACGGTTGGTCAGGTCAACCCGATGCAGCCGGCGTGGCAAGCCGTCCAAGTCCGCGTCTCACTCCTTCAAGCCGCATGAACCCACCATCCTCCCACTCATTCCATGCGGCTCCCAAGCCACACTCGTCGGCCCCGCGCGCCGACGAGTGCTGGCTCCCCTCCCGCCGCCCGCGCCGGCACTATCCTTGGAGCGCCAGAGGTGTCACCGTCATATCACCCCTTGAATCTCGACGCGCTGCCGTGACTCCGTTACAAAGCCGCCGTGCCACAATTTGAGCGATACATCGGCATAGATTACTCCGGTGCGCAAACGCCCACATCGAGTTTGAAGGAGTTGCAAGTGTTCGCGGCGGATTGGGTGTCGCCGCCCCGAGCGGTCGCGCCTCCGCCAAGCCCGCGCAAGCATTGGACGCGGCGGGGAGTCGCGGAGTGGCTGGTGGCGGAATTGTCCGGACCAAAACCAATCCTTGTGGGCATTGACCACGGGTTTTCCTTTCCGATCCGCTATTTTGAAAAACACCGCCTGCCACCTGACTGGCCGAAGTTCCTCGATGATTTTCATCAACATTGGCCCACCGACGTGGACCACAACTACGTCTGCTTTGTGCGGGACGGACAGCGCGGGCTGGCGGCGCAGCGGCAGGGAGATTCATCGTGGCTGCGTTTGACGGAACGCTGGACGGCCACCGCGAAGTCCGTCTTTCAGTTCGATGTGCAAGGACAAGTCGCAACGTCCACGCACGCTGGGCTACCGTGGTTGCGCTTCATCCGGCAGCGATGCGGTGAGCGAGTGCATTTTTGGCCTTTCGATGGCTGGCACGTTCCCGCTGGCAAATCAGTAGTGGCCGAAGTTTATCCGTCACTCTGGACGCGGCGGCTCCCCGTTGAAGGACGCACTGGTGATCAACACGCGGCGTATGCAGTTGCCGCTTGGTTGCGGCGTGCGGATCTGGACGACTCGCTGCGAGAATATTATGCTCCCCCACTAGAACCACAGGAACGCACTTTGGCACAAGTCGAAGGCTGGATTTTGGGAGTCATATAAGTGGCGATTCCACCGTCCTCCTAAAGCCCCCCCTCTTCGTTGAAACAATGCCACTGTCGGTTGCCAAGCCGCCACTTTTTGGATTCTAATGCGTAGAATAGAGAAACCACGCTCGCAAATGATCTCGGGCATATCCCCGCAATTCCAGCAATGCTACCGCCCTATCATCGCTTGGCACAGCAGACTGTTCCATTATTTGAATTAAAAAATTGATATTGTCGCCGGGGTGCGCTGCACGCTTAGCTTCGGGTGCTTTCTCGTTTAATGCGTCGACATGCACCTCCCGGTGAATTCCCGCACCATTGTCTCCAGCGGATATGACGGAGAGAATCTTCTCTCCACTGGCGTCAGTAATGGATATCCCTACGCTGCCACCATCCAAGTAGCGTTCGACTTCAACCTTACGAATTGGATAGTGGATTTTTTGAAATCGCGGATCGAGTTTGGCAGCATCATAGCCCGGCGAGGGGCGCATAACCCACAAGCCCGCCCCTACCAAGATGCCTCCAGCAATCGCATAAACACACCACCGACGTCTGACGGAAGGTGATCCTGCTGCGGTCACGGACTTTGAGAAGAACATTGGACTGTTTGCTTCTTGCCACAGACTCCCTTGAGCCATGTATTTCGCAGGTCCCATTTGGAAAGCATGCACACGATTTCCACTGTAACTTGCTTGCAACAGCATTTTTTATCACCACAGATCTGTTTCACACTTGCAACCCCAGCATTGAAGTCGCCTAGCGCCATATTCGCTGCTTGGGCAAAGTTGATTTTCTCAAATTCCGTCGGGCGAGGGTCGATTCCCGGAATCTGGCTCTCTACTGGAATTGTTGAACTATAGCACGCTACTGCCGATCCCATTGAGCAGCGACCAGTCGTTTGAATTCTCGATGGTAGATGCGGCACCGCTGTTCTGTTGTGACCTACAAATACTATAATCTGGCATGCCGGAACGATCCCGTGGTTGACTAATTGATCCGTTCCGCTAACTGGCGGTTCCACATCATGCCCCTCCAATAACAACAGTGTGCCGCCCACCAGAACCAAAATTAACGGCGCCACTTGGCCATCCGTGTCCACCCTCTGTAGCGGATCGTTAAAAGCAAATGCGTATGCGTGGCCGAGGTTGCCCCCCCTATCATGCCCAAGCGATTGCACCTGCTCCGGTGGAGAGTCACCCATAGGATCTCTGCTCAGCCACCGTCCAGTAACGGGATTGTAGAATGCGAACGCTGAAAACGCAAAAGTGAGAGCGACCGTAAAAACAGTCCCATGAAGCAGTCGCCGGAAATATCCTTTCATCTTGTATGCGGTTTTACGCCCGTCAGCGAATTCTGTAAAGGGTCATTTTGAAATACCGCACAGCCCCGCTCCGGCTGGT
Source organism: Verrucomicrobiota bacterium (assembly GCA_041181065.1). Lineage (GTDB taxonomy): Bacteria > Verrucomicrobiota > Verrucomicrobiia > Limisphaerales > DSYF01 > DSYF01. Next base: position 3,232 of record JBEGQI010000101.1, read on the forward strand.
GTCGCACCCAGCAGCAGCAACTCAGGGTTTCCCTTTGGGCACGATGGCGAACCACCGTTCCGCATCCGCCGGCCGCACCAGCTCGCGGTAATGTTTGAAGATCATGCCGGGGCTGTTCCCCGCCTCCAAAGCCACCTGCGCCACGTTCTGAATCTGCGCCACCCGATACGAAATGAACGAGTGCCGCAGCGCATTGTGCTTCCACACAAACGGCGTCCAGCCTTCCTCTGCGGCCGTCTCGCAACCGGGAAACATCGGCACCCGGCCGCCCTGCTTGGAGGCCTTCTTCCGTTCCGCCGCCAGCCGCTTCCGCGCCGCTGCCAGCGTCGCCGCCAGCTTCTTCTTCCCCACCTTGTGCTTCTTCGCCCACGCCGCGCGCCGCGACTCGTTCACGCGCCGCGTTACCTCCACGATCTCATCCACCATGTTCACATACGGGGACACCTTCCCGGAATCCTTCCAGTGATCCTCCAGCCATGCCGCCAGGTTCGGCAGCAGCGGAATCACCCGCCGGCTCGCCGTCTTCGCCATGCCCGCCTTGATCTCGATGACACTTGCATCGCGCTTCACATGCGCCCACTCCAGCCGCTCCAGTTCCGCGTGCCGCACGCCCGCGAACGCGGCCATCGCCAGAAACGGCACCGCGTTCTTGTCTCCTGCCGCCAGGATCTCCGCCATCTCCTCCGGCGTGAAGATCTCGATCTCCCCATCCCCATCCTTCACCACCGGCACGGCGTTCAGTTCGTCGTGGTCCGTCGGCAGATACCTCCGCCCGATGGCGAAGTTGAACAACGTCTGGACGGAGTTGCGGAGATTGTTCCGCGTGCGCGGCCCCACCTGCAGGCTCCGCAGCCACTCGTCAATGTCCGCGCCCAGCACATCGCCGAGCCGCCCGCGGAACCGGTCCGCGAACCGGTCCATGTCATACCGCAACTGCCGCAGATACCGCCGGCTCAGCTTGTCGCCCTCCTTACCCTTCATCAGTTCGTCCACCACCTCGCGCACCTTCTTCGGCTTCATGTGCACCGGATGCCGCTTCAGGTAGAAATCCACCGCCTGCGACAGCGACACCGCCCCGAGCCGTTTGATGGCGCTCGCATATTCCGACGCGGCGAACTCCAGCGGTGTCCCGCTGGGCTTGAGCAGTTCGATGGCACGGAGATAGGCGGCGCTGTCGGCATTGGTGAGTTGGGCGGCGCCCAGGTCGCCCTTGGTCATCTTCGTGGCCTTGTCCGCCGCCGCGTCCTTCGCCTCCTGCAACGTCTTGAACAACTGACGGTGGCGCTTGCCATCCATCCAATACGAGATCGTGTAATACTTCTCCTCGCCATGCGGCGTGAGGTAAATCTTCACCACTGCCGACCCGCGCTCGACCACCCACTTCGTTCGCTTCGCGTCATCCGATTCCAGCTCCGCCTTGGTCCGTTTGGCTGCGGCTCTCGGGTTTGCTGACGATTCTGTGTCAGGAACTAGGCTTTGAGGGGTGGAAATGCGGGTGGAAACCGGGGTGATTTCGAGGGTGGAATCGCGCATCCCGCGATACTGTCAGGAAGGTGTCAGGGGCTCCAGCACAATCACCGAAAACCCCAACAAAACAATGGTGCGCACGGCAGGACTTGAACCTGCACGCCGTTAGGCACTACCACCTCAAAGTAGCGCGTCTGCCAATTCCGCCACGTGCGCGAGCGGGGCATAATGAACCAGCACAGCGCGCTCTCCGCAAGATGTTTTACGGCTAAAAGTCCTAAGTCTTAGCCGAGCCCTCACTCGAATAGATCAAAACTTTCACTGGCTCGAGGGTCACCAATCCACCGCCTACCATCCGCTTCAGTTCCGGCAGAAACGCATCCACCCGTTCAGCGCTGTCCACGATTTCGATGACCAGCGGCAAATCCATCGACAGCCGCAGAATTTTCGCCGTGTGCAAACGGCTGGACTTTCCAAACCCCATCAAGCCGCGCGTAACTGTGGCACCGGCGAGATGTCTCTCGCGCGCCAGCAACACGATGGCTTCATGAAGTGGTTTGCGTTCCCAACGGTCACTTTCACCGATGTAGATCCGGAGCCGGACGGCGTTTTCGGGAATTTGCATATCAGACTCGCTTTCCTTGATTCAGCATCAACCCGAGCACGTAGCCCAGCCACACCGCGACTAGGCAGACAGCCACGGAAGCGAACACATTCGCCCACGCCTTCAGCCAGTCGCCTGACCGGATTAGATCGAGCGTTTGCAGGCTGAAGGATGAGAAGGTCGTGTAGCCGCCGCAAATGCCATACATGAGGAAGGACCGTCCTGCCGGGGCCAGATAACGGCGACCACCGGGCTCTGCGACCGCCGCAAATAGACCGATGAGAAAAGAGCCGCTGGCATTCACGATAAGGGTCCCCCACGGGAACGTTCCCCCCGCACGCTCGGCAATCAGTCCGGACAACGCGAACCTCCCTACGCTTCCCAACGCACCGCCCAACGCGACCCAAAGGTATGTGATCAGTTGCGTCACAATTCAATCGTTTTACTTGCTCCCGGTCTCAGCCTTGCCCGCTGCGACTTTGGCGCGCTTCTTCAGTTGATCGCGCAGATAATTGTCCGGCGGCGCGTGCTGCCAAGCGGAATACCAAATGTCACCAAGCATCTGGCCGCCTACGATCAGACGTTGCGAAAGATATTTGCGACCTTCCAACCCTTTGGTGCCGTTCCCGGATAAAGCTCCGGATTTGTCGAGTTGATAGAGCGGCTCGACTTCTTTCTCGGTGGCCTGGATGTATTGGACCACGGCTGGAAAAATTTCGTCCGCGCTGGCATCACGTCCACCAAACTGAACGAAGCGCGCGACACGGATGTCCGGCTTCAATTCCGCAATGGTCGGCATGCCAACCTTGTTGAAGTAGCCGCCATCAATCCAAGAGTGGATCGACTTGTTGGTCCGGTAATTGTTCGGGTTGTCGCCAATCCAGCCATGATGGTGGATCGTCGCGTGCAACGGTTGGGAACCGTCGCCGACATAATGGCCCATCACGCCCATGACGTAGATGATGTTGGCCTGTGCATTGGCGATTTCCTCGGGAGTGCCACCATACTGTTCAAACGCCTTCAGATAAGAAAAACCTGACTTCAATTTGCCATAGTTCTCGGTGATTGACCAAGGGAGCATCCCCACCAACCCGCGCGTATGATCGGCATCCTGCTCCGGGTCGGGCTTGGGAAATTTGTCCGGGTGTGCAGCGCGCGTCACGGCCAGTTGCCCGGCAAAATCAAAACGGAACACCGGCAGTTCGGCGGGCTTGAGACCATACTCATGCAACTCCTCCATATCGATGTAGTGATCCGGGCCGTTGCAGTGCTTCAGGGAAAGATCCGGCGTGTTCCGCCACCGATCCGGCTCGCCTGCCAGAAACGCGATGCGCTCCGCGGCAGCGGCTGTTGAAACGAACGCCGGGAAATTCGTGGGCAATGAAGCCAGCGCAATCTGGTTCACCATGCGGTGGCCTTCATAATCCCAAGCTCCAACCGACAACAAACTGGCGCACATCGCCAGCACGGACAGACATTTGGTTTTCATTCGTCGCGACTCTAAGCTGGCCAAAGCAAAACGCCAAAAGCAAAATTGCGCATGCGTTCCACCGCACCAGCAAACCGCCGTGAACCAGCCGTAGCCGCCCAGCGGTCATGACCATCATCACCGACCCGCATTGCACCAGCTACGAAACGCCCGGCCATCCGGAGCGTCCAGCACGCATCGCGAACACCCTTGCACTACTGCAGTCACAAAAGGATCTCCCCATCACTTGGGCCGCACCCATCGAAGCCCCCACGGCGGCGATCGAACGGGCCCACGTCAGTCGGCTCCTGCGGCGTCTGGAGCAACCCGTCGATTTCGACGGGGACACGGCTTATCATCCCGGCATCGCCGAACGCGCCAAGGCTTCCGTCGGCGCAGCCTTAGCCGCGCTGGACTTCGCGCTGACTGGCAAACCCAACTTCAGCTTGATGCGCCCGCCGGGACACCACGCGACATCGACTCAAGCCATGGGCTTTTGTTATCTCAACAACATCGCCATCGCAGCGCTCGAAGCCCACGCTCGCACCGGGAAACGCGTCGCTGTTTTCGACTTCGACGTTCATCATGGAAATGGCACCGAGGAGATTCTGATGAACCGGCCAGGCGTGGCATTTTACTCCGTGCATCAATCTCCCTGTTATCCCGGCACCGGCCTGACAAACATTGGCCACAACTGCTTCAACTTTCCCATCCCCCCCGCAGCACCGCGCGACGCATACCGCCGCACCCTCCAGCTCGCGCTGGAATCCATGCTGCAATTCAAACCGGAGATCATCGGCGTGTCCGCCGGCTTCGACGCCTATCGCAACGACCCCGTGGCGGAGGAAATACTGGAGGCGGAAGACTTTTACTGGCTGGGTGGACTGTTAAAAAGTCTGCATATTCCGACCTTTCATCTGCTGGAAGGTGGCTATAGCAGTGAACTGCCGGAATTGATCTTGGCCTACCTGAAGGGGCTGGTTGGAAAGTAGCTGCAAGGGGCGATTTCAATCCTCCTCCGAAACCAACCCTGCTGCCGTTGAAATGATTATCCTTCAGGGAAAGCAATGAGCGGCGGCGGATGGAGCGGAAGTCGATTTAGCTCGTGATTACCCGCAGCCAAACGACTCCGCCACTGGGCGATCAGTTGCAGCAGCTCACGCAAATCCATCGCCTCATGTTGCATCGGATATTTTTCCAGGTTCGCCTTCGCGAGCAGGAACAACGCCTCCGCCGGGCGCAGCCGGTGCTTCTGCAAATGCACAAAAGCGCCCGCGAGTTGAATCAATCCTTTGTAGTAATCGCCGTTCGCCCCCTTCCGGTCCAACAGCCACAAATCCTCCAACACATCATGCGCCTCATAAAAAAGCTGGCGATTGAAACAGTCGAAAAAGCCAAGATAGCGCGCATCCAGCCGCCGACCGGAGAACCGCGCCACCATCTCCGCCACTTTCCCGCTCTTGTGCGTCATGCCACGAGGTTAGCGCATTGCGGCTCGTTGACAATCACGCCGCCAGTTCGCACTCTGGACGCATGTCTAAACCTGCATTAGGTCGTGGCCTTGGAGCGTTGCTGAGCGGTAATTCGCCCGCCGCCAAACCCGCGCCTGCTGCTCCCCAAACGCCTCCGGTTGCCGCCCCAGCCGCAGCGACCGTTGCCCCTGCCCCGACTCCGCCCCCCGCCCCCGCGCCCGTCGATAACCGCGAACGCGTTCTCCGTGTGCCGCTGGCAAAAATCCGTCCCAGCCCGCATCAGCCCCGCAAAGATTTCGCCCCCGAAGCGCTCAGGGAACTTGCCGACTCCATCAAGGAACAAGGCATCGTTCAGCCGCTCATCGTCCGTGAGCAAGCCGACCATTACGAACTCATCGCCGGCGAACGTCGCTGGCGCGCCTCGCAACTGATCGGGCTCGCGGAAGTCCCCGTCATTCTCCGCACCGCCGACGACCGCGCCGTCCTTGAACTGGCCCTCATCGAAAACCTGCAACGCGAAAACCTGAATGCGATCGAAGAAGCGCTAGGCTACTCGCAATTGATGGCGCAGTTTCAACTCACGCAGGAACTCGTCGCCACCAAGGTCGGCAAAAGCCGCGCAGTCGTCGCAAATGCCTTGCGCCTCCTGAAACTCCCGTCCGATGTGCAGGCCTTCGTCCGCGATGGCCGTATCTCGGTCGGTCACGCCAAGGTGATCCTTGGATTGCTCGGCGAGCAACTGCAACGCCTCGCCGCTGAACGCATCATCAAGGAGAACCTCAACGTTCGTCAGACCGAAGGCCTGGTCGCGCAGATGCAGAACCAGACCACGACGCCAAAGCGCGCCAAAGCCGCCATCGTTCCCAAGGACGCCCATGTCGCGAGCATCGAAAACCGCATCCGCGAGCGCGTCGGCACGAAGGTCAACCTGCGCTACGCGAAAGGCAAAGGCGCCGTCGAAATCCGATTCTTCAGCGACGGCGAGCTTGAACGCATCCTCCAGTTGCTGGGCGTGAAGGCGGATTAAATCCCGCCGCGCCCTGCTCCACCCCTCAGTCATGAACCAAACCGAACTCCGCCTCAATACTGCCAGCCGTCTCGACGCCGTCGCTGGCCAAGCCCCAAACCTCAGCGCCTTCGTCGGCCTGGATGGTTTCGTTGACGAAATCCTGCACGTCGTGGACAAGCGTGAAAGCGCAACGCAGTTCACCCGCGTGCCCACCATCGCCAAATACGCCGAACGCCTCGCCGCCGCCGCTGGCCGCAGCACCAACGTCGAGATGGTGAACACCATGACCAAACTCGGCGGTAACGGGCCCATTATGGCGAATGCGCTCGCCAGCTTTGGACTGCAAGTCACCTATCTCGGCAACCTAGGTTACCCCAATCTGCATCCCATCTTCAGCGACTTCGCCAAGCGCGCGGAGGTCCACACCATCGCCCAACCCGGATTCACCGACGCGGTCGAGTTCGAGGACGGCAAGATCATGGTCGGCAAACTGCAGTATCTCGCCGACGTGACCTGGCCGAACATCGAGGCGCGCTATGGCCGCGACAAATTCATCGGCAAGTTCAGCGGCTCTTCACTGGTCGGGTTTGTGAACTGGACGATGATCACCTACATGAGCGACATCTGGGAAACCGTGCAGAAAGAAATCTGCCCCGCGCTCAAAGGCCCGCGCCGTAAGATGTTCTTCGACCTCGCCGACCCCGAGAAGCGGACGAAGGAAGACATCCGCCGCGCACTCGACCTGATCGTGAAGTTCGAGCAATGGTTCGATGTCATCCTCGGCCTGAATGAAAAGGAATCCGGCGAAATCGGCCGCGTGCTGGGCCTCAACACCGCCGACAACTCACGCGACGGCCTTTGCAAACTCGCGCTCGAGATCAACCAACGCATCCCGGTAAACACCCTCGTCGTGCATCCGGTCGCGTTCGCGCTCACCGCTGGCCAGGGCAAAGCGGATTGGGTGGAAGGCCCGTTCGTCGCCAAACCGAAGATCACCACCGGCGCAGGCGACCACTTCAATTCCGGCTTCTGCCTCGGCAAGTTGCTCGGCTTGGACAACGAAGCCAGCCTCCTCTGCGGCGTGACCACCAGCGGCCATTACGTCCGCACCGCCAAGAGCCCGAACCTCGCCGACCTGGCCGCCTTCATGCGCCACTGGCCATCCTGAAATCAAAGCAGTCAACCAACGATCTACACGCAACAAATGGTTCTTGAGGTAGTCAAATACGGACATCCAGTTCTCCGCGAACGCGGCGCACGCATCAAAGAGGTCAACGCCCAAGTCCGCCAGCTCATCGCCGACATGTTGGAGACGATGTATGAAGCCAAGGGCGTCGGCCTCGCCGCGCAGCAAGTCGGCGTCGCCGCCCAACTCACCGTCATCGATGTGCGCGGCGTCACCGACCGCCCCTCGACTTTGGAGATCAACGGGCAACCCGCCGAAGTCGAGAGCATCATGCCGCTCGTGCTCATCAATCCGAAACTCACGCCCATCGGCGAACCAGTGTCCGGCCCGGAAGGTTGTTTAAGTTTCCCCGAAGTTTTCGCCGACATCAGCCGCGCCGAGAAAGTGGACGTGAAAGCGCTCGACGGCAAAGGCGAGCCGATCGCCTTCCGCGCCGGCGGCCTGCTCGGGCGCGCCATCCAGCACGAAGTGGATCACCTGAACGGCGTGTTGTTCATCGACCGCATGAGCGCCAAGGACAAGGCGGAATTGCGCGGCGAAATCGACGACCTCCACACCGCCACCAAGAAATCGCTGGCGAAGAAGAAATAAACCGCCCCGGCCCTTTCCTGCGCCGCCATTCCCCCCTATCTTGCGCCCGTGAACGTTGACACTTTCAAACCCGAGATCACCGCCGCGATGAAGGCGTTCGACAAGTTCATCGTGTGCCTCGAAAAATCTCCGGCGGAATTTGAAGAGTCGCTCCGTTCCCTCATCAAGAAAGCCATCCGCGCCTTTGAGACGCGTGGCGAAGGCATGCGCCACGGCATCGCCCTCGACGGCCAGATCACGGTCATTCTCAGCATGAGCGACACCGAAAGGCCCATGTGCGGCATCTACTTCAACCTGCACTCGCCCTATCAGAAGCAGGCGCTGCCCAAGACCGTGAAGCCGTTGAAAGACAAGAGTGGCGACGAATAACGACGCATGGTCTTGCGGCTATTGTGAACTATTCCAACTTTACTGCCCTGCCCGTTCGCGCTAGCGTCGCCGCGTATGTTTAAGAAATTTCTGATGGTCTCGCTGCCCCTGTTGCTCGTGGGTTGCGCAAGCAACTTCACCAACCTCACGCCGACGCGTCAGGTCCGCAGCACGGACAACACCTACCCTGTCGAAGTTCAATTCAACAGCCGCCAGCAAACGCTCCGCTGGCACACCATCAAGCCCTATGTGCTGGTGAACGGCGAACTGCTTCCGATGCGCCCGACCCCGTTGATGAAGAACCGCTGGGAAGGCCTCGTGCCAGTGCCGGCCGGCGCCAGCCAAGTCGAGTATCGCTACAAATTCGAATACGAATCCACCACCTTTGGGGGCTTCCAGAACGAAGCCGCGCTGTCGAAAAAGTTTGAGCTGAAGATCCTCGACGGCAAGTGACCTACGCGCGCGGCGCAAATGCCGCCTCGTAAAGTCCTACAAAATCTCCCACACCGACAGACCGCGGGTTGAATCCCGCGGTCCATTGTTTTGCAGCTTCTTCGGCGAGCGCCGGGATGACTTCCCGCCTCACGTCCAGCGTAGCTAGCGTCAGCGGCCCACCTTCAATCAACCAAAGCAAATCCTCCAACCGCTTGACCAGCCGGTCCACGGCGCACTCAGGTGAGTCGAATCGTTCTACGAGGCCGGCGGCAACGGCGATTTCCGCATACGTCTGCCGGACGGTGGGCATTTGCGCGTTGAACCGGACGACGTGCGGCAGCATGACCCCGACGGCGATTCCATGCACCACGCCAAAACGGGCGGTCAATGGATTCGCCGCCGCGTGCGCCGCACCGAGCATCGAACGCTCAATGGCTGCGCCCGCAAAAGCCGAACCGAGTTGCATCCGCGCCCGCGCAGGTAAATCTTCCGGCGTCGCCAACACCTGCGGCAGCGCCGCCACGCATAAGCGGAGCGCCTCGCGCGAAAGCGCCAGCGATTCCTCCGTGCGCTTCGTGGTCACGGCGGTTTCCACCGCATGCGCCACAGCATCCAGCCCCGTGCAGGCGGCCACCCGCCGCGGCTGCGACAGCGTCAATGCCGGGTCGAGGATCGCCACGCGCGCCATGGCTTTCGCATCCAGGCACGCCATCTTCTGGTGCGTCACTTCGTCCGCAATGAGCGCGGCACTTTGCATCTCGCTGCCCGTGCCCGTCGTCGTCGGGATGGCCACGAAGGGCAGCATCGGTTTCGTTGCCTTACCCACGCCCCAATAATCCTGCATCCGTCCGCCATTCGTGAGGAGGAAGTTTGTTCCCTTGGCAGTGTCCATCGCGCTGCCGCCGCCGAGACCGATGACGCAATCAATCCTCGCCGCCCGCGCGAGGCTCAAGCACGCATCGACGTCGCGCGTGGTAGGATTCTCGTGAACCTGACTGAAGACCGCGACCTCAAGCCCAGCGGCTTGAAGAGATTGCTCCACCCGACTCGCGTGCCCGGCTTGCACAATCCCGGAATCCGTCACCAGTAACGCGCGCCGTCCGCCGATGGCTTTCGTCAACTCACCCGCGCGCGCGACCGTGCCGTTCCCAAAGACCACGCGCGGCGTCCCCGCGACATCGAACGAATCGCGTTGCGCGAGGTCAGCGGGGTTGAGCGGTGATGGCATGCTGGATTCAGACGCAGTGGGCAGGCAGGCTGTTCAAGCGATTTACCACGCGCGCTCAATCGAGCGGCGTCGCCAGAGGAACTCGAACATGTTGCCCTCGTGCGGCTGGTCCCAGGAAATCTTCATCGTTGAGACCGGGCCAAGGTTCAGGCGCTCGATGTGCGGATACGCTTCGAGCTGCTTGATGAACGCCGCATCTTTCGTGATCGCCGTGCAGGCCAGCGTGTAACCGATCTGCTTCAGCATCTCGGACTGCGGGCAAGTCACCACGCTAGCGTAAGGGCAGAGGAACTCGCGGTTCGCCAACGGATGCGCAAAGGAATCGCACAGGACGATGGTCGGCTGCAGATAAACGCCGCCTTCGAAAACCACCTTACGCGGTGCGGCTGAATCACCACGATGCTTTGCCGTCACGTCGATGGCTCCTGAAGTTTTCAAACCTTCCTCGATCTGCGCGTCAATGAAGTCCGCCATCTTGGGATTCGCAAAGCCGGACAACCGTGCGTTCGCATCCTCCGCTCGCGTCGGCTGCACCGGCCCAAGCTTCTGCGCCAGAGCTTCGGCGATCTCGGCGGCATAACGCGGCACCACGATGGCGCTGGCGTTGATGCACGAACGCCCGCCATTGTCGCTGATGGCGCTGACCATTACGTCCACGTAGTCGCGCCAGTGCTCGATGCAATCTTCGCCGATGAGGATCTTGCTCCAGCCTGGCCCGTGGATTTGGATGGCTGGATTATTCGCGTATTGGTCCGTCGTGGATTTGTCGCCGAAGATGAGTGCCCGCCCGCAGGTGCGCAAAATCTCCCCTGCCCCTTCGTGATCCGTCGGATAAAATCCGAACGCCTCCGCTGGCACGCCCGCCGCGATGAATGCCTGGATTAACCGATACGGCGTCCACGGTTCTTCCTTGCCGGGCTTGATGATCACCGGCGTCTTCAGCGCGATGGCCGGGAGCCACAACGAATTCACCGCCGGCGAATTGCTCGGCATCACGAGCCCCAGCGCGCCGCACGTGGGAAAGAAACTCAACTTCGTCCCGAATTGCTCGCCGTAACCCCGATCCAAGATGCTCAAGTCCAACCCGCGCGACAGACCGTTCAGCACTTCAGCCATGTGCGTCAACGCGTGATGCACCTTCGCCATGTTGCGCTTCACCATCACATGCGGCAGACCCGACGTGAGCGACAACGTCTCGATGTATTGCTGCGCTGGTTGCGTGTGGCCGCCATCGCCCAGCGGCAACGTGCCGTTCAGGAACAACTCGCCCGCCTTGGCGGAAAGCTCGATGAGTTGCGCGCAGGTGAATTGATCCAGCGCCGCGCGACTCGCACCGATCTTCGCGAGGTCCTTCCGCACGATGCCCGCGTTCACGCTCGACACGACCGCCTTCACCTCACCGGTGCGATGGTCCTTCACCTCGAACTTGTCGAGCGAATCGTAGCTGCGCCCGAGACGCAGGGCGGGCAGATGCGGGATGGCGTTCATGGCGCGCGCAATTTTCCATGCTTTACGCCGATGTCACGCGTTTCTTTTCCCTCCGCACTTTGCTGATGACTCACCCCAAGCCCGGTGTTAAGGTCAGTCAACAACTCCACAAAGTTATGATCACCAACGCACCTATCAGCGAAATCCTTAAACACAAGGGCAACCAAGTCTGGGCTGTGCGGCCAGACATGACCGTCTATGACGCCCTCGTCGTCATGGCCGACAAAAACGTCGGCGCCCTGTGCGTCACGGAGGGAGACAAACTCATCGGCATCCTTTCCGAACGCGACTACACGCGAAAGATCGTCCTCCACGGCCGTTCATCCCGCAACACCCGTGTCCGCGAGATCATCTCCAACCTGATTTTTTCCGTCACCCCCGACAGCAGCATCGATGAATGCCTGCACTTGATGACCGACAAACGCGTGCGTCACCTCCCCGTGCTCGACCACGGCAAGCTCGCCGGCCTCATCTCCATCGGTGACCTCGTGAATTACATCATCACCGCGCAACAAAGCACCATCGAACAATTGCAGACCTACATCAGCGGCGTCCCCGGTTGAAAGGCGAACTGCTGGCGCGGAATATCCGTTGCAGCGCCAAAGAGTTTAACGCTCGCCCTCACCCTGCCCTCTCCCCCAGAGAGGGTTTTTGATTTGCCAACATTCCGCTATTCGGAAACGGTGGGCTTAGCGGTGGTGGCGATGTCGATTGCCTCCCTTGAGCAATAGAATCAAAGCTGGCCCAATCGAACTAAGGAGGTGTCCGATAACAGCGCCAAGTTGTGTTCCCGCTACCGCGAACAACACAACCCAAATCCCAATGCCAAGCACGCCAATCACCAAAGGAATAGCCACTGGATTCCTCTGATGCCTGGCCAAGTGCATGGCGCCCCAGATCGAGATCGCTGGACTAAACAGACAAAACATCAACAACGTCTCTTGGAAATCCGTCGGCGTCTTGAGGCCGTTCCAGTTCGCCCCCATCGCAACATATAAACCCAGCGAGCCAATGACCCCCACGCTGATGCCAATCCAAGCCTTGGTGCGATGGGAGAAAATGTGTGTGTGCCGATGATCACTTTGACTCGGAAACCTGCGCTGAATGGCACGCGTTAACCGAGGAGCCCCCGCAAATAGATAGAAGGCAACGGAGGCGAACAGAAGCATTGCTCCAACCATGGCTACGGTGGCAAACACACCCAAGTCCTCGGGCGCGAAAAGCAGAGCCAACGCCATCACCCCGACAATCAACAGGAGCATTGTGCCCGCCAAATACCACACAAGTTTGATGGAAGAGGTTTGCAAAGCCGCTGATCTTGCCTGCAGGTTCCTACTATAAGAACTGCATGCCGCAAATAAAAAAAGAGGCAGGCTTGCGCCTGCCTCTCGTGTGATTCTGTTCAATCCGCTCAGGTGAGCTGGATCTTGTCGCCTTCCTTCAGGGTCACGATGGCCTTCTTCCAATCGCGATCCTTGCCGGCTTGCGCGGTGCGCTGACGGCGGCTCTTGCCACGGACGTTCAGCGTGTTGCACGCGACGACCTTGACCTTGAAGAGTTCTTCGACGGCCTTGCGGATCTGGATCTTCGTGGCCAGACGGTCACACACCAACGTGTATTGGTTGTATTTCTCGCCCTGGCGGGTGCCCTTTTCCGTGAGGCGCACAGTCTTGATGATATTGAAGCTGTTCATGGTTATTCCTTCACGAGACGGGCTTCGACCTTCTCGAACGCGCTCTTGGTGAACACGAGCTTGTCGGGACGCAGCACATCGTAGGTGTTGAGGTTGTCGCTCGTGGTGATCGCGAGCTCGGGAATGTTCCGCGAGGCGAGCACGAGGTTCTTGTTCGCATCCGGCTGGACGATGAGCGTGGTGCCGTCGAGCTTCAACGCTGCGAGGATCGCGATCATTTCCTTGGTCTTCGGCGCGCTGAGCTTGAGGTCGTCCACGACGATGACGTCGCCGGCCTTGAGGCGTTCGCTGAGGGCCTTGCGGAGTGCGAGGTCGCGGGTCTTCTTGTTGATCTTCTTGGCGAAGTCGCGGGGCTTGGGTCCGAAGACCACACCGCCACCGGGCCACAACGGCGAGCGGACGGAGCCCGCACGGGCGCGGCCAGTGCCCTTCTGGCGCCACGGCTTCTTGTTGGAACCGCGGACGTCGCCGACGGTCTTGGTGCAGGCGGTGCCGCTGCGCTGGGCCGCGTTGTAAGCGACGACAGCATCATGGACGGCTTGCAGGCCCTTGGAGTTCTCGATGACCGCGAACTTCACTTCGAGTTCGCCGGCGCTCTTACCTTTTGTGTCTTGAATCTTGATCTTCATGGCGCGTGGTCCTTATTTTTTCTTGTCGGCCTTCTTGCCGGCGGCTGCCACTGGTTTCTTCCAACCCTTCGGGCGTTTCTTGGATTCGCGGATGATGACGTAGTCACCTTCGGAACCGGGGAATGAGCCCTTGATGAGGAGGAGGTTGTCCTCAGGACGCACTTGAACGACTTCGAGGTTCTGCGCGGTGCGTTGCACCTGACCCATGTGACCGGGCATGCGCAGACCGCGCATAACGGTGCCGGGGAACAAGCGCTGACCGATGGCGCCGGAGCGGCGATGCCAGCCCTTCGCGCCGTGGGTCGAGTCACCGCCCGCGAAACGATGGCGCTTCACAACGCCTTCGAAGCCGCGGCCCTTGGTGACGCCGATGCAGTCCACGTAATCGCCAACAGCAAAGACGTCCGGACCGAGGAGTTCACCGGCCTTCACTTCTTTGGAGAAGTCGCGGAACTCTTTGATCTTCTGAACGCCGCTGAGTGCGTCGGTGCTCTTGTCCTTGACCTCGACGCCGAATTTCTTCAGGTGACCGAGCTTGGGCTTGGTCAGGCGTTGGGGCTTCTGGGCACCAAAGCCGAGCTGAACGGCGCTGTAGCCATCCTTGCTATCCTTGGTCTTGACCTGAAGGACGCGGTTCGGCCCAGCGAGCACAACGGTGACGGGGGTGACTACGCCATTTGCGTCATAGACGCGGGTATGGCCCAATTTTTTTGCAATAAGTCCTACTGGCATGGCGCGTCCTTAGATCTTGATGGTGATGTCCACGCCCGCAGGCAGGTTCAGTTTCTTCAACTCGTCCACGGTTTTAGCCGTCGGCTCGATGATGTCGATGAGCCGCTTGTGCGTGCGCTGTTCGAAAGTCTCCTGGGACTTCTTGTCAGCGTGCGGGGAGCGTTGAACGGTGAACCGCTCGATACGGGTCGGCAGCGGGATGGGACCGGCGACGCGAGCGCCGGTGCGTTTTACGGTATCCGCGATCTCGCGAGCGGATTGGTCAATGACGCGATGGTCAAAGGCCTTCAATCGAATTCGAATGCGTTGTCCTGCCATATAAAGAACGATTGTATGTTTATGGTTTATGTTTAGGTTCGGGCCGCCGGACGGTTGTTGGCGGTATCCAAAATCTTTTCAGCGATGCTGTTCGGCACCTGCTCGAACGTCGAGGGCTCCATGGAGTAACTCGCACGGCCCTTGGAAAGTGAACGGATCGCGGTGGCGTAACCGAACATTTCGGCGAGCGGCACCTGAGCGTTCAACACAGTCTGACCGAGCTTGGCTTCGATGCCGCTGATGACACCACGGCGGCGATTGATGTCGCCGAGGAGGTCGCCTTGATATTCGTCAGGCGTGGTGACTTCCACCTTCATGATGGGCTCGAGCAGAATCGCACCAGCCTTCTTGAAGGCGTCCTTCATGGCGAAGATGCCCGCCATCTTGAACGCGAGTTCGTTTGAGTCGACTTCGTGGAATGACCCATCGGTGACCTGCACCTTCACATCGATGATCTGGTAGCCAGCATAGATGCCGCCCTTGATCGCTTCCTCGATGCCGTTGATGACGGCCGGGATGTATTCCTTCGGGATGGTGCCACCGACGACTTCGTTGGTGATCTCCACGCCCTTGCCCTTTTCGTTGGGCTGAATCTGGATGCAAGCGTGACCGTATTGACCACGACCACCGGACTGGCGGATGAACTTGCCTTCGCCTTCGCAGGCCTTGGTGATAGTCTCACGATACGCGATCTGGGGCGCGCCCGCATTGGCCTCGACCTTGAACTCACGCATGAGACGGTCGCGGATGATTTCGAGGTGCAACTCACCCATGCCCGCGATGATGAGCTGGCCGGTTTCCTCGTTCGTAAAGCAACGGAATGTCGGATCTTCTTCCGCGAGACGTTGCAAGCCTTCGGACATCTTGTCACGATCCTGCTTCGTCTTCGGCTCGACCGCCATGCTGATGACGGGCTCAGGGAAGGTCGGCGGTTCGAGGGTGACGTCGAAGTCTTCGTTGCAAAGCGTGTCACCGGTCGTGATGTTGCGCAGACCAACAAGTGCGGCGATGTCGCCAGCATAGACGCGCTCCACGTCCTTACGTTCGCTGCCTTGAATCACCATCAGACGGCTGACGCGTTCACGCCTGCGCGTGCGCGGATTGTAAATGGTATCACCCTTTCCGAGGTTGCCGGAATAGACCCGGAAGAACACGAGCTTACCCGCGTAGGTATCCGTCCACAGCTTGAACGCAAGTGAGCAGAACTTGTTGCTGTCATCGGTGACCACTTGAACCACTTCCTCAGTGCCAGGCACCGTTCCGGTCGCCGCCGGAATGTCGATTGGGCTCGGGAGATAATCAACAACCGCGTCAACGAGCACCTGAACGCCCTTCTTTTTGAACGCGGAACCGCAAAGAACAGGAATGAGTTCAATCTTACAAGTAAGACGGCGAATGGCCGCTTTGAGCGAAGCCGGGTCGATCGGCTTCTCTTCCAGCACCATTTCGGCGAGGATGTCGTCCTTGTTGGAAACAGCCTCGATCAACTCCTGCAGCGCGGCCTTGGCGCGCTCTTGATTTTCAGGCGCAAGATCCTTGATCTCGTATTTCAAACCTTCGTTCGCCACGTCACCCGGACCCCAGACGATTTCCTTCTGGTTCACGATGTCGATGACACCGGCAAACTTATCTTCCGCGCCGATCGGGAGCATGATCGGATAGGCATACGCCTTGAGTTTGTTGCGCATGTCGCTCAGAGCGTTTTCGAAGTTCGCGCCCGTGCGGTCCATCTTGTTGACGAACGCAATGCGCGGAACTTTGTATTTGGTCGCCTGCCGCCAGACCGTTTCAGATTGGGGCTGCACACCGGCAACACCGCAGAACACAGCCACCGCGCCGTCGAGGACGCGCATGGAACGCTCCACTTCAGCGGTGAAATCGACGTGTCCAGGAGTGTCGATGATGTTGATGCGGTGCGGCACTTCCGCGAACGCCTTGTAAAGTCCTTCTTCCTTCTTCTGTTTCCAGAAGCAGGTGACGGCAGCCGAAGTGATCGTGATGCCGCGCTCCTTCTCCTGTTCCATCCAGTCGGTCACGGTGTTGCCGTCATCGACATCACCAATCTTATGGATGAGACCGGTATAGAAAAGGATACGCTCCGTAGTCGTCGTCTTGCCGGCATCGATGTGGGCGGCGATGCCGATGTTGCGCGTGCGATCGAGCGTGTATTCGCGATTGGGCGAATTCGGATTCTTGGCTGCGTCTGACATGTTAAATCTGCGTTTAGACAAAAGCGCCCCAGCTTCGGGCCGGGGCGCGAATGAGGTTTAAATTCTACCAACGGAAATGTGCGAACGCCTTGTTGGCCTGCGCCATCTTGTGAACTTCGTCGCGCTTGCGGATCGCGTTGCCTTGAGCTTGATAGGCTTCCATGATTTCGCTGGCGAGCGCGTCCTTCATCGGCGTGCCCTTGCGTGCATCAGCGAAATCCACCATCCAGCGCATCGCGAGCGCAGTCTGACGATCCGACGGAATTTCCAGCGGCACCTGATAGGTCGCACCGCCGACGCGGCGGGCTTTGGTTTCGATACGCGGCTTGGCGTTGTCCACCGCGCGCTGAAGAACTTCGACAGGATTGCTCTGCGGAAGCTTTTCGACGAGTGAATCAAACGCGCCGTAAACGATGCGTTCGGCAGTGGTCTTTTTGCCGGAGATCATCACGGAACTAATGAGCCGGGAGACCAGCGTGCTGTTGAATTTCGCGTCCGCACTCATGGGACGCTTGTCTGCTTGACGACGACGTGACATAGGTCAGTTCAAAAAGTTACTTGTTGGCTGCAGCTGCGGCCGCCTTCGTGTCCTTCGGACGCTTCACACCATACTTGGAACGGCTCACGCGGCGCTTCTCAACGCCGGCGGCGTCAAGGGTGCCACGAACAATGTGATAACGCACACCCGGCAAGTCCTTCACACGGCCACCGCGCACGAGCACGATGGAGTGTTCCTGAAGGTTGTGACCTTCGTCCGGGATGTAAGCAATCACTTCGTAGCCGTTCGTGAGACGGACTTTCGCGACCTTACGCATCGCGGAGTTCGGCTTCTTGGGCGTGCGGGTCATCACTTGGATGCACACGCCGCGACGGAAGGGAGAGTTTTCCAAGGCAGGTGACTTGGACTTGTATTTGACTCGGCTGCGGCCCTTGCGGACCAGTTGGTTAATCGTCGGCATTCGCTCTAAATCCTAGTATATGGCCCCGTTATCCCCTCAACGGGACAAACGGAGCGCGGATAATATCAATCAGGTTTTTTGTTGCAATCAGTATTTGACCGTTTTTGCGGTTGTCACAACGCCGCGGGAGCTTCGGGCTCAACGCTTTCAGCCTCCGGAGCGGGTTCTTCTTCAATGATCTCCACCAGCGGCTTGATGCGCGCCTTGCGGTGCAGATCAAAGCCGGAACCGGCAGGGATGATGTGGCCCATGATGACGTTTTCCTTGAAGCCGCGGAGATAATCAATCTTTGCCCGCGTAGCCGCTTCGGTAAGAACACGCGTGGTGTCCTGGAACGACGCAGCACTCAGGAAGCTCTCGGTTTCGAGCGACGCCTTGGTGATGCCGAGCAGAACGGGGCTGGCTTCGGCGGGCTTGCCGCCCATGTCCTCGACGCGCTTGTTCTCTTCCTCGAACTCCAGCTTGTCGATCTGCTCGCCCCACAGGAACGTGGTGTCGCCCGGTTCGGTGATGCGAACCTTCCGCAACATCTGGCGCACGATGATCTCGATGTGCTTGTCGTTGATCGTCACACCTTGCAGACGATAAACTTCCTGCACTTCGTTGACCAAGTGCTCCTGTAGTTCCTGCGGCCCGAGGACCTCCAAGATTTCGTGCGGGTCCATCGGACCTTCGGTCAATTGCTGGCCCTTCTTCACGAAGTCGCCCTTGAACACGATGACGTGCTTGCCGATCGGAATGAGGTGTTCCTCTTCCAACTGCGTCTGCGGATCCTTGATGAGGATGCAACGCTTGCCACGAACGCTCGGGCCGAAGTCCACGATGCCGTCGATCTTCGAGATCTCCGCGGCGTCCTTTGGACGGCGGGCTTCGAACAACTCGGCCACACGCGGCAGACCGCCGGTGATATCCTTCGTCTTTGCGCTCTTGCGCGGCGTCTTGGCGAGCAAGCTGCCGGCAACAATCTCCGTGCCTTCCGTGACAACGACGTGCGCGCCAGCCGGAATCGCGTAGCTCGCGACCGCTTCCTTCTTGCTGTCGAGGATGAGGATTTGCGGGTGCAAATCTTCCTTGTGCTCGATGATGACGATATTTTCCTGGCCGGTGGTCTCGTCCAGTTCCTGCTTCATCGTCACGCCTTCGATGATGTCGTGGAACTTCACCGCGCCCGCCTTCTCCGAGAGAATCGGCACATTGTGCGGATCCCACTGCACGAGGGTTTCGCCCTTCTTGATCTTCCCACCGTCACGCACCGAGATGACGGCGCCGATGACGATGTTGTGATTTTCCAGTTCCTGACCGTCGTCTGCGACGAGCGATACAGAACCGTTCTTATTCAGAACGATCGTGTTGCCGTCTTCGAGTTCAACGGTGCGGAGCTCGTTGTAACGGATCGTGCCGTCGTGCTTCACCTTGATGATGGGCTGCTTGAACGTGCCCGCTGCGACACCGCCCGTATGGAACGTGCGCATCGTGAGCTGCGTGCCGGGTTCACCGATGGACTGCGCCGCAATGATGCCGACCGCTTCGCCCATCTCGACGTGCTTGCCGGTCGCAAGATTGCGACCGTAGCAGTGGATGCAGACGCCGTGCTTGCTCTCGCAGGTGAGCACGGAACGAATCTTAACCCGCTCGACGCCGGCGCTTTCAATCGCCTTCGCCTTGACCTCGTCAATCTCCTCGTTCGCGCGAACGAGGAATTCCTTCGGGCTGGAAGGATTGTGGATGTCCTCAACGGAGCAGCGACCCACAAGACGATCAGCGAGTTTGACTGCGACGTCGTCGCCTTCATATACGGGCGTGATCCAGATGCCGTTGTTCGTGCCGCAATCATCCAACCGGATGATCACGTCCTGCGCCACGTCGACCAGCTTACGGGTCATGTAACCCGAGTCAGCGGTCTTGAGCGCGGTATCGGCGAGACCCTTACGGGCGCCGTGGGTCGAGATGAAGTATTCGAGAACAGTCAGACCTTCGCGGAAGTTCGAGAGAATCGGCTTCTCGATGATCGAGCCGTCGGGCTTGGCCATCAAACCACGCACACCGGCGAGCTGACGGACCTGCTGCTTGTTACCGCGCGCACCGGAGTGCACCATGAGGTAAACCGGATTGAACTCCTGCTTGCCCTGGTTGTTCTCAAGCGTCTTGAACATGACGTTCGAGATCTTGTCGGTGGCGTGAGTCCACGCATCGATGATCTGGTTGTAGCGCTCGCCCATGGTGATGAGACCCTTGCGATAACGCTTGTCGATTTCCTTGATCTGCTTCTGGGCAGAATCAATTTCCTCGTTCTTCTCCTTCGGGATGATCATGTCATCGATACCGATGGAGACGCCTGCCTTCGTCGCTTCGCGGAAGCCGATTTCCTTCAGCTTGTCGAGCATGATGACCGTCTTCTCATGGCCAGCGCCTTTATAGCACTTCCAGATGAGGTCACCGAGTTCGCTCTTACGGACTTCCTTGTTGTAGAAGCCGAGTTCGGACGGCCAGATTTCGGAGAAGATCACGCGGCCCACCGTGGTCTCGATGACCTTCTTGTCCTTGTTGCCCCACATGGTGTCCACACCGTAGTCGGGGTTCTTGAGCATGATGCGCTCGTGCGTCTTGACCTCGCCGTCGGCGTGGGCAAACACGACTTCGTCCTTCGAACCGAACAGCAACTTGCGCTCGCGCTGCTTGTTCACGGCACGAGGCTCGGCCGTGAGATAGAAGCAACCCAGCGTGATGTCCTGCGTCGGGGTGATGACCGGCTTGCCGCTCGAGGGCGAGAAGATGTTGTTCGTCGCCAGCATGAGCAGGCGCGCTTCCATTTGCGCTTCCACGGAGAGCGGGACGTGAACGGCCATTTGGTCGCCGTCGAAGTCCGCGTTGTAGGCGGTGCAAACCAGCGGATGAATGCGGATTGCTTCGCCTTCGATGAGTTGCGGCTCGAATGCCTGGATGGACAGACGATGCAGCGTGGGAGCGCGGTTCAACAGAACTGGATGCCCCTTCGTCACTTCTTCGAGGATGTCCCAGACTTCCTTCGTCTGGCGCTCGATCATCTTCTTCGCGCTACGCACGGTGTGCACATAGCCGAGTTCCTTCAGACGACGGATGATGAACGGCTCGAACAACACGAGTGCCATCTTCTTCGGCAAACCGCATTGGTTGAGCTTGAGCTCAGGACCGATGACGATGACGGAGCGGCCGGAGTAATCGACGCGCTTACCGAGCAAGTTCTGACGGAATCGACCCGACTTGCCCTTGAGCATGTCGGAGAGCGACTTGAGCGAACGGTTGCCCGCGCCGGTGACCGCGCGGCCATGACGGCCGTTGTCGAACAACGCATCCACGGCTTCCTGCAACATGCGCTTTTCGTTCCGAATGATGACTTCCGGCGTCTTGAGCGAGAGCAGGTTCTTGAGACGGTTGTTGCGGTTGATGACGCGACGATAAAGATCGTTCAGGTCGGAGGTAGCAAAGCGACCGCCTTCGAGCGGAACGAGCGGGCGCAGGTCCGGCGGAATCACCGGCAGCACCGTGAGGATCATCCACTCGGGACGCGTCTTCGAGCCGTGCAAACCCTGGAGCAGCTTGATGCGCTTTGCGAGCTTCTTGCGGATCTGCTTGCTCTTAGTCTGCGTCATCGCTTCCTGGAGCTTCTCGATTTCGCCGGCGAGGTCCACACGAGCGAGCGCGTCGCGAACGGCTTCAGCGCCCATCTTCGCAGAGAACGCGTCAGCGCCGTAGGTTTCCTTCGCTTCGTTGAATTCCTTCTCCGTGAGGAGTTGGTTCGCCTGCAGCGGCGTGGAGCCAGGATCGATCACGAGGTAATCCTCGTAATAGATCACGCGTTCCAACTGCCGGGCAGTCACGTCGAGCACGAGGCCCAAGCGCGACGGCATGCATTTGAAGAACCAGATGTGCGACACGGGCACGGCGAGTTCGATGTGGCCCATGCGCTCGCGACGGACGCGGGCCATGGTCACTTCGACGCCGCAGCGATCGCAGACGACGCCGCGATGCTTGATGCGCTTGTATTTTCCGCAGGAGCATTCCCAGTCCTTCACGGGACCGAAGATGCGCTCGCAGAAGAGGCCGCCCTTCTCGGGCTTGAATGTGCGGTAATTGATCGTCTCGGGGTTCTTTACCTCGCCCTTGGACCAGGAACGAATGGCGTCCGGCGAAGCGACGGAAATCGCGACGTAGTCCACCTGATTCACCTTGTCCAGACCGAGCAACTCCCGGGTGCTTTCCTTTGCGCTGATCATAT
>JBEGQI010000102.1:0-9712 GCA_041181065.1 Verrucomicrobiota bacterium
TTCTTCGCGGGCGCTTGTATCGTCAGGGCTTGCAACAATTGGAGCGCGTCCTTCAGCTCGAGCCGCGTCACCTGAGTGCCGCCCTATCGCTCGCAGACCTTTATTCGGCGGCCGGCAAACCTGCCCGCTCGCAGGAAATCCTTCAAACCGTCCGGCAGCGAGCCGCTGACTTTGGCCTGAATCCTACCAACGAGTTTGATGTCATCCGCGCAGAGGTAAACACCCTGTTCGCCACTGGTAAGCGCGACGCTGCCACCGACGCGCTGGCAAACGCATTGAATCGTTCATCTATTCCAGCTTCCTTCCGCGCCGCCGCAATCGACCTGTATCTGCGCAATGGCCTCGCCGCCCCAGCCCTTCCGTTGATAGAACAGGTTTTGGCTGAGAACCCCGAAGACCTGAACGCCCTTGGACAACGTGGTTACGCGTGCATGCAGGTGAACCGTTTTGCGGACGCGCGCACATCGCTTGACCGCGCTCTCGATCTGAACCCCAAGAGCAACATATTCCGACTGAACCGGGCCATCACACTGCAACATCTCAAACAATTTGACGATGCCCAACGCGACTGTGAAATCATCCTGAAGGAAGCTCCCAACACATATCAGGCGCTCTTCGTGCTCGGCGAAATTGCGGTTGAGAAAAAGGACACCTCAGCAGCCGCCCGATACTTTGAACGCTGCCTTAATCTCGTGCCAGTCAGTTCTCCCGACTACAAGGCGATCAAGGCCCGCTTAGACGATCTGGGGTCCGCCAAAAAATAGCATTTAGCAATGCGAGTCGCTCACGTCATCACGCGGCTCATCGTTGGCGGCGCCCAAGAGAATACCATCGCCACTGTCACTGGCCTGCACAGAAAGCCCGACTGTGCAGTCACGTTGATTTCCGGACCAAGCCCCGGTGCCGAAGGCTCGCTGGAACCTTCCGTTCGCGCAGCTGGCCTGGACCTAGAAGTGTTCCCATCCTTGGTCCGCCCAGTTCATCCTTGGAAGGATTTTTTTGCCCTCCGCGAATTGACCGCTCACTTCTGCGCGCAACGTCCCGACATCGTCCACACCCACAGCGGCAAGGCGGGCGTGCTCGGCAGATTGGCCGCCGCACGGGCCGGGGTTCCAATCATCATCCATACCATTCACGGCCCGTCCTTCGGCAATTTCCAAGGCACACTCGCCAACTGGATCTTCACGGCCGCCGAACGTCGGGCCGCCCAAGTCACCACACATTTTGTCAGCGTTGCCGACGAGATGTCGCGGCAATATCTTGCCGCCGGCATCGGTGCTCCCGCACAATTCACCACCATCCGCAGCGGGTTTGAACTCACCCCCTTTCTCCACGCCAGCAACGATTCAAAACTGCGTGCGCAACTGGGTTTGCAACCCGGTGACATCGTCGTCGGCAAAATTGCCCGGCTCTTCAGACTCAAGGGCCATGACGATCTGCTGGCCGTCGCACCCGAACTCATCCAAGCCGAACCGCGACTTCAATTCCTGTTCCTCGGCGATGGTCCGTGGCGCCAGCGGCTGGAGCAACGCGCCCGCGAAACCGGCGTCGCCGGACACATCAAGTTCGTCGGCTTGGTCCCGCCAACTGAAGTCGCCCGTTACGTTGGCATCATGGATTTCCTCGTGCATCTCTCCTATCGTGAGGGTCTGCCACGCGCCCTGCCCCAGGCGCTTGCCGCTGCGCGTCCTGTAATTGCGTATGACTGCGACGGCGCCCGTGAAGTATGCCTTGATGGCAAGACCGGCTGCCTGATCCCGGCCGGCAAACTCGCCCCGTTGAAACAAGCCGTGCTCAAGCTCGCCACAGATTCCGACCTGCGCGCCCGCCTCGGGGCCTCCGGCCAGCAACTCGTCCAAGACCAGTTCCCCACCCAGAAAATGGTGGATCACATATTCGCACTGTATCAACGTTTGTTGACGGGGGGGAAGCAATCGTGAGTTTTCCATTCAACTACTACGCCCTCGCGTTGCTCAGCTCGTTTCTGGTCACATTCCTGAGCCTGCCGGTCTGGGCACGTTGGTGTGTGCGCACCGGGCACGTTGATGATCCGGGGCATCGCAAGATTCACGATCGTCCGATTCCGCTTGCTGGCGGGCTCGCACTGTTTACCGGCCTTGCTTTGCCAGTCGTCGCAGGCGCTCTGGCCATCTATGTTGGTCCAAGCAATCCAATGTTGCTGCACGGACTGGGCCGACGCGCATTGGAACTGGGCGCCATCGTCTTCGGCGCACTGGGTATGACCACCCTTGGAGTGCTGGACGACAAGCACGAGTTGCGCCCCGCCGTGAAGTTTGCCGGGCAGGTTATCATTGCCGCGCTCGTAGCCGGGGCAGGCGTGCGCATCACCCTATTTGTCCACAATCCTGCGTTCAGCTTTGCCGTCACCGTCCTCTGGATACTCACCCTCATCAATGCCCTCAACTTCATGGACAACATGAATGGCCTTTGCGCCGGCCTTGGAGCCATTGCAGGCTGGTGCTTTTCGGTCCTCGCAGCCGCTTCCGGCCAATACCTGGTGGCACTTATCGCCTTGATCGTGGTCGGCTCGTTGCTGGGTTATCTGCCTCACAACTTCCCGAACGCACGCGCCTTTCTCGGCGACGCGGGCAGCCATCTCGTCGGGTATCTCCTCGCGGTGCTCTCCATCCTCCCGCACTTTTATACCCCGTTCAAACCCCGCCCGCTGGCTGTGCTGACACCATTGCTGGTGCTGGCCATCCCATTGCTCGACCTCTGCAGCGTGGTCATCATCCGCACGTGGAACCGTAAACCGTTCTACGTCGGCGACACGAACCATCTTTCGCACCGCCTCACCCGGCGCGGCTTGAATAAAACCACGGCCGTCCTTGTGATCTGGGCGCTGGCAGCCGCATGCGGAACGCTCGCTGTTTGGTTGAACTTTTAGTCCCTCCCAGAATCCAGTCTATCCCGGACCCGGCGTAGCTTAAGCCTTGAGACGTTCCTGCATTTGACGCATTCCCCCACCTGGTCCGCTCATCCATTCCGAACAGCGACCCGCCGTCCAAGCACTTGAATCCGTCCGCCTGCCAATGCCGCAACACACTTCGGATACAACTCATGCTCGGCAGCATGAATACGTTGATGCAAGGCTTCAGGCGTATCGTTGTCGAGCACAGGCACCGTCAGCTGGCCGATGATGGGGCCGCTGTCCACGCCCGCATCGACGAAATGAACCGTGCAGCCGGTGAACTTCACGCCGTGATCGAGCGCCTGCTTCCACGCCTCCAATCCCGGGAACGACGGGAGCAGCGACGGATGGATGTTGATCACCCGATTCGCAAAGGCATTCAGCAAACCGCTCTTGATGATGCGCATGAAACCCGCAAGGACAACCAAGTCCACCTTGGCTTCGCGCAGGGCCTGCACGAAAGCCACCTCGGCTTCGTCGTCGAGCTTGGTGCGGAATTTACCGGGCGCGATGTAACGGGCGGGCAGACTGCGTTCGCGGGCGCGCTCAAGGATCCCGGCATTTTCCACGTCGCTCAAAACGATGGCAACTTCTGCCGGAATATTCCCGGCGCGAATGGCCTCCGCGATGGCGACAAAGTTGGAACCTTTGCCGGAACCGAGAACCCCGATGCGATACGGACGCGCTTCACTCATGACGGTAGTTGAACGACGAAGCATCACACCGGCAAGCGCGGAGTTGCACGCCGCGACCTCAATGCGAGACCGCTTCAACAACCTCGACCGGCACCGCCGGCAACGCACCCAATGAACGCCCTCGGCCCGCTGCGGCTTTGGCCTGATTGCCCGCCCGCGCCACAGCAGCGTTGAGGATGAGATTGCCCGTGGTGCCGGGTCGCGCTTTTGAAGCATCGCATTGCAGCACGACTTCGACGCCCGATTTGGTGAGGCTGAACTCCTTCATCGTGATGCCCTCCGGCGCGTCGCCGAGATTGAATTGCACCCGATCCATGGCCGGGCCGCGCGGGAAACCGACTTGCAACTTGGCCGTTCCACCCGCGGCGATCTTCAAGGGCAGCGGCGAAAGAATCTTCACCACGCCACGTTGTCCGAATCGTCCAGCGACGGAAAGTTGCAACGCCTGCGCCGGCACAAGATGCCGATAGAAGAACGCCTGCATCAAATCATCGGCCGGAACCACCGGATGCGTGACCCACCGACCCGCAACCATCGCCCGGCCCTCGATCTGAATCGGAAAATGTTCGTCGCCCGGAACGGCCGGCGCGTTGACCGTCGCCTTCACTTGATCCTGCCCTGCTTGAATCTTCGCCCCGCTCAAGGTGAATCCCGCCGGAGCGTCTTTGAGCGCCAGCGTGATGTCATTCGTGAAACCGTCGCGCCGAAGCGCATACACCGTGACCGCTGCACTCGCGCCACCGCGCAGATTGATGGCGGAGGGAGCCAGCCGCAGCGCGAAGTCTGGTCGCGGCGCACTGACGCGCAGGCGATAGGCATATTCGGGGCCGCCTTTGCTTTGCGTGTCGCGCAGGTGCAGGAAGTATTCGCCGTCAGCCGGCAACGTGACCGCGATGCGCGGGTCGGCGTGATGCGTGTTGAGCCCGGAACCTTTGTCTTCGTTGTCGTCATTGAACGCGATCTGCTTTCCGGCAGCGTCGAGCAATTGCAACACGCCATCGAGCGGCGAATCCAAACGCCGCGCCATCACCTCCGCCACCCACTCCTCCCCTGCCCGCCCGCGAATCCGGAAGACATCGACGTCGCCGGACTTCTCGATGCGCCCATTCACGATGACCGGCAACGTCACCGCTTCCGCGTGGCGCGCATCATTATTCGGCTCCGCTTCCAAGATTTCCGGCAATGAATCCACTGCAAACGCCGCGGAGCCGATGACGTTCGTGCCATCGCGCACGACCAAGGAGTTCGCCCCCTCACTCAAAGTGCGCGCATCGAACTCGGCGTGGTTCGTGGCCAGATTCCAACCGCTCACCTCGACACGCGTCACCGAACCCGTGGGACCACCGAGCGGAAAGATGCCCGTCACGAATGGCAGTTCGCCGACCGTGATGCGATAGACAAAATCCTCGCGCCCCCGATAGATTGCGTCTTTTACCTCCAGCACGTATTCGCCGTCGGCGGGAATCTTGAAGAAGAGCACTGGGTCCGGGTGAAAACGAAAATCGTCATCGTAGGCGATCTCCTTGCCCTTGGTGTCGTAGAGCGTCAACGCCGCTTGAAACCAGCCGGGCACGGCATCGGCAATGTAGGGAATGAGCCCACGCGCTTCGGCCGCGATAACGAATTGCTGCCCGCGCCGCGCGAAGAACCGGTAACGATCCACGATGCCCGGCATGATCTGACCGTTGATGACTGTGGGCGGCGTGACGCGGACCTCAGCCTTGGCGGATGCAGTATTCGTGCGCTGGCCGAACTGTTGACGGATGCGGTCTGCTTCCGGATTCGGCGCTTGCGCGGGTGGCTTGGAAAACTCGGCCAATTCACCGACGTGAAACTTCAGCGGATTCGAGAGAGCGCCCGGTGTGCCGAGCCGGATCTCGCGTTCGCCGATCGCGGCGGACGGCTCAATCGTGACGCGGATCGTTGCCACTTCGGCGATGGCCACGGTGGCATTGCGGTTTGGCGGATTCTTCGCGATGCGTTCGCGAATCTCCGTCAATTCCTTCTCATTCGCAGTCGTCCACGCGTTGGTCGAGGTCAGCGGAGGCGGGTTGCCCTGACGCACGGCCTTCTGGTAAGCCTGCTTCTTGTCCTGCAACTCGCGCATCTTGTCGCGCAGGTTGTTGAACAATCCCTGATTCATCGGCTTGTGGAAATCCACCACCTCCGCCCGGATGCCTTCGCCCGTGAACACGATGTTCGTGGCCGCCTCGATGAACTGCCCGCCGACGGCGATGGAAAACGTGTGGCCCGCGCGCCCGCCCGCGGGAAAAACATAGCCGATGCGCGGGGTGTTCTGCGCGTTCACCACGAGGGCCGAAAGCAGCACCCCCAACAGGCAACCCGGAACGCGCAGCAAGTTCATCATCGCAGCCTCACATGATCTCCCGCAACAGCCCGGCAGATTTCACGCCCTCGCCCGGAGCGGCCACGACCTTGACGATGTCGCCTTGCGGATGCGGCAAGCGCGCGTTGGCGTCGATGCCCAGCAACTCATACATGCTGCCCAGCAGATCTGACGGATACACCGGGCGCTCGACCACTTCCTCGCCCGTCTTGTTCGACGAGCCGACCACGTGACCGCCCTTGAACCCGCCCCCAGCGACGAGCGCGGAGAAAACTTTTCCGAAGTGATTACGCCCGCCATTCCACGGCGGATCCCATTGCACCTTCGGTGTGCGCCCAAATTCGCCACATACCCAGACGATCGTGTTCTGCAACAAGCCACGCAGCGCGAGGTCGTCCAGCAACGTCGCGAGGCCCTTGTCGAACTCGGGCAGCTTGCGGTTCATCGTCTGGAAATGCTGCTTGTGCGTGTCCCAGCCCTTGTAATTGATCGTGACGTAGGGCACGCCCTTCTCCACGAGCCGCCGCGCCATCAGGCACGATTGCCCGAACGTGTTGCGGCCGTAACGGTCGCGCAAATCGTCCTTCTCCTGAGCAAGATCGAACAGTTTGCCCGCATCGCCGAGGATGAGTTCATAGGCCTGATCCTCGGACGAATACATCGTCTTCAACGTCGAATCGCCGGGCATCGCCTTGCCGAGCGTGTTGAGTTGTTGCAGCAACGCGCGGCGGTCGCGCTGACGTTGCTCGGTGATGCCGGGCGCCACGATGCCTTCCACTTCGAACTTCGTTTTGCCCGGATCGCCGCCCGTCGCGAACGGTTTGTATTTGCCGCCGAGAAAACCTGCTTCGGAGAAACGGCCCTGCGGTTCGGTCAACACGACGTAAGGCGGAATCAACCCGGAGTAGCCGGCGTCGTAGCCTTTAAAGAGTGACACCACCGCGCCCGCGCTCGGGAAGACGTCGCGCCCGCCGGAGTTGCGGCCCGTTTGCACCATGTAGGCGGCAGTCTCGTGGCCGTTGTTGCCGTGCGTCATGCTGCGGATGAGCGAGTATTTGTCCGCCTGCTTCGCAAGCATCGGCATCAATTGGCTGATGCGGATGCCGCTGACGTTCGTCTCGATCGGCGCGTCCAGCGACCCGCAGTAATCGCGTCCCGCCTCGGGCTTCGGGTCGAACGTGTCGATGTGACACGGCCCGCCCCACAGCCAGATTTGGATCACGGACTTCGCGCGGATCGCCGTGGGCGCGGCGAAACTCTTGAGCCCCCAGCCATTCAGCAACAGCAACCCGCCCGCACCGAACAGGCAACTCCGTAACATGTCGCGCCGCGAAAATGGCGCGCCCATTCCGCGGAGCATCTTGGCCGCATCGTTGGCGAGAGATTTTTCAAGGTGATGTCTGCTCATAACGGGCCTTTCGTTTCAATGCCGGTGCAGGAACTCCGCGCTGTTCATCAACGCCCACGCGACATCGATGATCGCCTCACGCGGTTTGACCTTGCCGGACTTCGCATAACTTTCTGCCGCGACCAATTCCTCCTCGGTCGGATAACGCGAGAGGATGCCGAGATAGAGATTGGTCGCGATCTCGCGCGGCGGCCGCTTGCCCTGCGACTGGAATTCCACCATGCGGCTTTGCTCCAACTTGCGTTGCACCTGCGTGGAGTTCAGCAGATGCAACCGTTGCGACGCGGTGAAGCGGTTGTTGCGCTCCGATTCCAGCCCCGTGTCGCGCGGCGGACGGCCGAACTGCTCGAGGAACGGGCTCGTGATGCTGCCGTCAGGCAAGGCGATCGCGCGCGAACCGTCCGGGATGAAGGTGAACGGTTCCGGGATCGCGCTGGAATACTTCTCGCTCGACGTCGTGAGCTGGTTGATGGCGTCGATCAACACTTCAGCATCCAAACGGCGCAGCGGATAGCTCGCGAAGTTTGCCGCCGCATCAGGCGATTCACCCGTCATCAGGGAAGAACGTTGATAGGTCTGCGAATTGAGGATGAGCCGGAAGAGTTTCTTGAGGTCGTAATTGGAGTCGATCAACTCGCGCTCCAGATACGCCAGCAACTCAGGATTGCTCGGCGGATTGTCCGGGCGGATGTCGTCCGGCTCGTGGATGATGCCGCGCCCGAGCAGCCACGACCACGTGCGATTGGCGATGTTGCGCGTGAACCATTTGTTCTTCGGGCGGATGAGCCAGTCCGCGAAGACTTCGCGCGGGTCCTTGTCCGCGGGGATGACGACGTTCTGGCCATCGGGGAACGTAGCCTTGCGCGCCGGGCCGAGATACAGCGCCGCATTCGTCGCCGCCGGGTCGTTGAAGACGATCTCCTCTTTCCATTCGGACGTTGACTTGTAGCCGACCTGCGCGAAGAACGCCGCCATCTGCGCGAGTTGATTCGTCGGCCACTTCTCGGCGCGCACGCCCATGAAATTAAGCGCCACCATCCGCGCGATGCCAGGCGGGTCTTTGCTTGGCATGGCGCGATAAAAATTCACCGGCGCCTCGCGGAAGTTGCTGCCGTTGGCGACGAGCAACTCGCGCACAAACTGGTCGTAAGGTTTGTTGTCCTGAAGGCTCGCATGCAGCCAATGATGATACGCCTGCGCCGCGTTGGGCCAGAGGTTCACCGGGAATTCCGCCTTCACGCGCAGCAGGTCGCACCACTTGTTCGCCCAATAATCCGTGAATTCATCCCGCGTCATCAGGCGATCGATGAGGACCGCGCGCTTGTCAGGCTTGCGATCAAGGATGAAGTCGCGCGCCTCGGCCGCCGTCGGCAGCGTGCCGATGACATCCAGATACACGCGCCGGACGAACACCGCGTCGGAACACGGCGCCGCGGGTTCGAGGTTCAGCTTTTGCAACCGCCGCGCCACGAGCCGATCAATCTCCGAGACGGGCACGGCCGGGCTGGCGTTCTCGAACGGGTTGGCCGCGAAACCGAGAACGGAAGACAACACCAGCACCGCGCCGAGCAACCAGCCATTCAACCACCGCAAACCTGCTCTGGAGTTCAACGTCTTCATCGTGTTACGGATGGATTCGACCGACGGGAAAATGCGACGCCTTCGATCTCCACCAGCAACTCGGGCCGGCAGACGTCGGCTACGACATAAATCGCCGGGATATTGCCGAGCCGCCGCTGCACCACGGAACGGCAGGCGGCGAAATCTGATTCACGCTTCAGATAAACCCGAATCTTGGCGAGGTCGGCGAGCGTCGCGCCGGTGTTTGAGACGCCATGGTTGCCATAGTTCTCCGGCGAGATGAGTTCCGCGATGTTGTCGAGTGCCTGCTCCGTCTGCGCGATGACGCTGTTTGGATACACCACCTCGGAGTGGACGATGCTCGCCGTGCCGGAGACCCAATTCGTGACGTAGTCGGGCGTCACCAGCGCCATCGCGCGTGAGAACTTCGGGCTCTTCGGCGAGTAGCACGCCGCGTAATCGTAGGCCGGCGTCTGCAGCGGATTCTCCAGCGGCAACAAGCTCACGTCCGTGCGCGCCGTCTGCAACGCCAGCGTGGCCAGGCTTAGCCCAGCGCCCGGTTGCATCCCGATGCCGGTGCTGGCCGGGAACGCGGCGCGATGCCGCGGAACGCAGAGATGCCCGCTGCCAAATTGCAACCCGTCGAAGCCATCCGACCGCGCGCGGTTCATTTCTTGATAACGCTGGTGAACGCCCTCCGGCCCGGTGATTTCGCCGAGATACCACCACGTGCGAACCACATGCTCCCA
>JBEGQI010000103.1:0-17636 GCA_041181065.1 Verrucomicrobiota bacterium
CGCCCGTGCCCTTTGCGATGGCGTGCAAGACGGCACCGACGGACCAGATGATCAGCGCCCAAGCAAAACCCAGCTTCGTCCCGAGCCAGTCAATCAGCCGCCCCACGAACAACATGGACACCGCATAGGTTGCCTGAAAAACCGTGACGATGTTCGCATAGTCCGTCTCCGTCCAGTTGAACTCCACCTCCAACCGGTCCTTCAGGATGCTCAGGACCTGACGGTCGAGGTAGTTGATGGTCGTCGCGATGAAAAGCAACGAACAGATGGTCCAACGATACTTGCCGACTTTTTCGTTGATGCTGATAAGGCTCATGGGTGTGGCAGAACTTTATCGTCCCATCCAGCCGCCGTCGATATTGATAATCGCCCCGTTCAAATAATCCGCATCCTTCGAGCACAGGAAACAAATGCCGCCCGCGATATCCTCTGGCGCGCCCCAACGTCCTTCCGGGATGCGGTCCTGGATCGCCTTGTTGCGCACGGGATCTTCGCGCAGCGCTTTCGTGTTCTCCGTCGCGATGTAGCCGGGCGCGATGGCGTTCACGTTGATGCGTTCCTTCGCCCACTCGTTGGCCAGCGCCTTGGTGATGCCTGCGATGCCGTGTTTGCTCGCGGCGTAAGCCGGGACCGTGATGCCGCCCTGGAACGATAGCAACGACGCCACGTTCACGATCTTCAACCGCGCATCCGTCGGCGATTGCTCGCGCCCGCCGGTCACCCACCACTTCGCCACGGCCTGCGACAGGAAGAACGGTGCGTTGAGATTCGTGCGGATGACATCGTTCCAATCCGCTTCCGAGAAATCTACCGCGGGTGCGCGGCGGATGATGCCGGCGTTGTTCACGAGGCCGTCGATGCGCCCGGCCTGTTGCAGGATTTGCGCGACCAACCGCTTCGCTTCGGCCTGCGTGCCCTGGCTGAGGTCTGCGTTGGCGGCGATGAACTTCCCGCCGTCGGCGGTGACTTTCGCGCCGGTGTCGGCCAAGTCACTGCGCGCAACGCCCACCACCGTGGCGCCGTCGCGGGCCAGCATGACGCAAATGGATTGCCCGATGCCCCGGCTGGCGCCGGTGACAATGAAGACCTTGTTTGTGAAGCGTGACATGATGCGTGGAGAAAATTATTTCAAGTCGAGCACCTTGATGCCGTCCATGTCGTCGAAGCGCTGGTTCTCGCCCGCCATGCCCCAGATGAACTTGTAATTTCCCTGGCCGCAACCGCTGTGAATGGACCACGCAGGCGACAACACCGCTTCCTCGTTGTGCATGAAGATGTGCCGCGTCTCCGTCGGCTCGCCCATGAAGTGCGACATCACGCGTTCACCGAGATTCCAGTAGAAATAAACTTCCGTGCGGCGATTGTGCGTGTGCGGCGGGAACGTGTTCCACACGCTGCCCTCGGCTAGCTCCGTGTAACCCATCACCAACTGACAGCTCTTGATGCCGTTCTCGTGGATGTATTGACGGATCACGCGTTGGTTCGCCGTCGCCAGGGAGCCGAGCGGGATCGTGTTCGCTTCCTTCGTCGTCACGGCGACCGTCGGATACGCCGCGTGCGCCGGGCAACTGAGGATGAAATACTTCGCCGGGTTCTTCGCGTCGTTGCTGGCGAACTTCACTTCCTTCGCGCCCATGCCCACGTAGATGCAACCTTCCGGCTCCACCGCAAAACTCTTCCCGTCCACCGTCACCGTGCCGGGGCCGCCCGTGTTGATGGCGCCCAACTCGCGCCGTTCGAGGAACGAAGCCCGTCCCGTCTCGCGATGATTCTCCAACGTGAGCGGCGCCGTGGTCGGCACCGCGCCACCGACGGCGAAACGGTCGAGGTCCGTGAATTGCAGCGTGAGTTTTCCGGGCACGTAAACGTTCTGGAGAAGGAACGCGTCGCGCAATTCCGAGGTGGTCATCCGCGCCACATCTTGCGGGCGCGGCATCCGGCGAATGGAGTCATTGCTCATCGACGCAGCCTAACCAACTGCTGGAAGCGCGGTCAACGTAGCGCTTGTGCAAACCACCCTCGAACCCGGGAACTTTTTGCTTTCCCTGTAAATGTGCGTGCGCAAGAAAAACGGGTTGCCTCGCCGCGCCCAGTCGCCATGCTCGACGGCACATGGCCATCGTGAAGTTCATCGCGGGATTGTTCTGCCTTCTCGCGGCGCTTTACGTCCTGACCATGAACTGGGCCTGCGTCATCATCAGCCTGCGAAACAAACGCCGGGGCATTGACCGTCATCATTCCACTGTGCCCCTCGTCTCAGCGATCCCCGCCATCCTCGCTGCCACACTGCTACCGCGGCCGTGGGGTTTTTGGGCATTGCTCATCCCCGTGCTGGACATCGCCAACCTGAACCTGCTCTTCACGCCGGTTTATCTGCTCGTCTATCTCGTCCGCCATCTGCTCCGCAAACGTCGTGACCGGGATTAAACCTGCCCATTGCCGGCGGTCGCCCATTTTTAAGCGGCCCAGCTTGGTGAGATCACCCTGCGCGTAGGTGATTCCGCTTTTAGCCGGAGCGGCGACGCGCTAGGCTGGTTCATCGCCATGAAATCGTTTTTGTTCTCGCCGCGTTGGCTTGTGGGCTGGTGTTTGTTCGCCAGCGGGCTGGTGGCCGTCGCGCAATATCCCGCCGGGTTGCTGTCGTTGAAGGACGGCTCGGCGGTGTTGCTCCAGGATTACGCCATCGCGCCGCTGACAAGCCGCACGCCGGACACGTTCCCCTACACGAACTACCCGCCCCCCACGAACTTCAGCGACCAACTCAGCCGCATCAATTTCCTCCGGGTCGAACCGCCCGCCGCGCCGCTGGCGTCGAGCCGCGTGTTCGTGTGCGACTTGAACCGGTATCTCTACACGTTGAACCGGAGCAACCAGCAGTTCAGTGTTTATATCGACTTCGAGGCGACGTTCCCGAAGTTCGACAACAATCCCGGCTTCGCGGGCGGGCTGGTGACGTTTCAATTCGATCCGGGTTACGCAACGAACGGAATTTTTTACACAGTGCACACCGAGAATCCGAACAAGGGCGGCTCCGGTGATCCGGCCAATACGAATGCGGTGCCGCCCGCCGGTTACACGAACACGACGGTGATCGCGCCGCCCGCCGGCACAGTGTCACGCCATGGCGTGCTGATCGAGTGGAAGGATACGAACGTGGCGAACGGGACATTCGAGGGCACGGCGCGCGAGCTGTTGCGCGTGGGTTTCACGGGCAACATCCATCCGATGGGCGATCTGTTGTTCAATCCGAACGCGCAGCCGGGCGACTGGGATTTCGGCAATCTCTACATCTCGAACGGCGACGGCGGCGCCGGGGAGACAGGCACGAACGATGCGCGTCACCTGTTCCCGCAACGGCTGGATGTGTTGAACGGAAAAATCCTGCGCATCACGCCGAACGTGAACTTGCGCCCGGGGGATTTGCTATCGTCGAACGGTTGTTACCGCATTCCAACAACGGGCCCATCGCCGAATCCGTTCACCGCCACCAACAGCGTGTTCACGAATCTCGCCGCTGCACGACCGGAGGTGTTCGCCTACGGCTTCCGCAATCCGCATCGCATCAGTTGGGATGCGGCGACGGATACGTTGATCGAGAATGACATTGGTCTGCATTCGTGGGAGGAAGTGAACCTCATCCATCGCGGCACGAACTACGGTTACGCCGAGCGCGAAGGCATCGAGCAGTTATTCGTCTCGTTGACCGGCGGAGGCGCCAGCGGCGTCACCGGCAGCCGCCTCACGCCCGCGATCCCCTTCCCAACGAACACCGATTTCCTCACGGTGACCGGACTCGCCAACGCAGTGACGCCCGCATATCCGGTGGCGAGTTACAGTCATCGCGAAGGCAACGCCATCAGCAGCGGGTTCGTGTATCGCGGCAGGCTCATGCCGCAGTTGCGCGGCAAGTATGTCTTCGGCGACATCGTGAACGCGCGGCTGTTCTATTGCGACCTCGCAGAGATGTTGGCGGCGGATGACGGCGTGCGCACCACGCAGGCGGCAATTCACGAGTTGCAGGTGGTGCACGATAATCCGCTCGATGCGCCAGATCTCGGGCCGTTGCCGCGACGTTTGTGGGACGCGGTCGCGATGACTTACACGAATCGCGGCGGGTTGCCCGGCGCGCAGCGGTTGCCCGGCGGTTCGAGCGATTACACCACGTGGACGAATGACGTGGAGGGCGTGGCCTACGGCAAGGGGCGCGCGGACATCCGCCTCGCGTTGGACGGTGACGGGGAGTTGTATTTGCTCAGCAAGAGCGATGGCGGGATCCGGAAGTTCGCCGCCGCATTGTCGCCGCCGTTGTTGCAAGGCAGCGCGAGCAACGGCGTCGTGCAGTTGCAATGGACGTCCGTCCCCGGTCGCACGTATCGCCTTCAATCCAAAGCCGCGCTGACCGACGCAAGTTGGTCGGATGTGCCCGGCGATGTCGTGGCAACGGGTATCAGTTCGACGACCACGAATGCCCCGGCGAGCGCACGGTTCTATCGCGTGGTGGAATCACCTTCGCCATGAAGTTCTCTCACGCGCGCTTCGTGTTCGCGTTGTGTTGCGGTCTCGCCGCTTTGAACGCACGCGCCGACTGGCCGGACTTCCGCGGGCCGACGGCGGATGGTCATGCGAACATCGGCACCAATCTCCTTGGCCTGCCGTTGACGTGGAGCGAGGCGGAGAATGTGAAGTGGAAGACGCCCATCCCGCATCGCGGCTGGTCCACGCCGGTGATTCTCGGAAAACAAATCTGGCTCACAACCGCAACACCCGGCGGCAACGACTTCTTCGCCGTCTGCGTGGACGCCGTCTCCGGCAAAATCATTTTCAACGAACGCCTCTTCCACTGCGACACGCCGGAGCCGCTCGGGAATAATTTAAATTCCTACGCCTCGCCCTCGCCGGTCATCGAGCCGGGGCGCGTCTATGTCCACTTCGGCAGCTACGGCACCGCGTGTATCACGACCGAAAGTTTCAAGGTCCTCTGGAAACGCGACGACCTGCCATGCCGCCACTTTCGCGGGCCGGGTTCGTCGCCCGTGCTGTTCAATGATCTGCTGATCCTCACGATGGACGGCGTGGACGTGCAATACCTCGTGGCGCTCGACAAGCGCACGGGAAAAACCGTTTGGAAAACGGGTCGCACCGCCGAGTGGAACGACATCGAGGCCGACGGCAAGCCGCGCGGGGGTGGTGATTATCGCAAGGCTTACTCCACGCCATTGATCGTGCCGGTGAACGGTGTGATGCAGATGATCAGCGTCGGCTCGAAGGCGGCTTACGGTTACGATCCCATGAACGGACGCGAGGTCTGGAAAATTAGGCACGGCGATTTTTCCGCCGCCGCGCGGCCGCTGTTCGAAAATAACCTCACCTATCTCTCCACCGGCGGCAGCAAGGGCGGTCTGCTCGCGGTGCGCGTGGATGGAACTGGCGACGTGACGACGACCAACATCGTCTGGCGCAACCCGCGCGGCACACCGCGTATGCCGTCGCCACTGTTGGTGAACGGAATGATCTTCATGGTTAGCGATGGCGGCATCGGCAGTTGCCTTGATGCGGCGACGGGGAAGGAACTGTGGCAGGAACGACTCGGCGGTGAATTCGCAGCGTCACCGGTCTGTGCTGACGGTCGCATTTATTTTTTCAATCAGACCGGGGCGAGCCTTGTGCTCAAGCCGTCACGCACCTACGAAGTTCTCGCCACGAACAAACTCGACGCCGGCTTCATGGCGTCGCCGGCGGTGGACGGCAAAGCGTTTATCCTGCGCACGAAGACGCATCTCTATCGCGTGGAAGCCATTGGACCGCGCAATTGACGCCCTACTTCAACGTCCGGTTCACGAGATCTGGGACATCCATCATCCCGGGGTGTCCGGCTTGGACCACCTTACCCTGCGCATCGATGACGTAACACGTCGGCACGCCATGCACGCGGAAGGCTTTTGTTGGAGCCGATTCCCACGCGCCCTCACCGACCCAGGTGTTGAACGTGTTTGTCCAGCCCCGCCTCTCCATGTGGTTGCGAACGATCTTGATTGAATCATCGATGCTCAAGGCCACAACCGCAACGCGACTACGCCACGCGGGGTTTTCTTCGCGATATTTCTGCATGTGCGCCATAGGCTCCTGACAGGGTCCGCACCACGTTGCCCAGAAGTCGAGGACGACCACCTTGCCGCGCAATTCCGACAGTTTCATCCTCTGCTCATCGCTGAGGCGCACGAACTCAATCTCTGGCACTTCCGTCCCGACCGGCAGATACCCCATCTCCTCTTCGGCGGATTTGCGCCTGAGTTCCGCAAGCGCTCGCTCGTCGATCACACCCGCAGGAAACGCCTCCAAACTCAGTCCGCCAAGGACATACCAACGTCCGCCCACCCGCACGGTCTGTTGTGCCGCGAGGGCATAGTCGCCCGACAACGGCTTGCCGGTTTTGGAGACGTTCTTCGACTTCACGGTAAATTCCAAACGCAGGCCGTTGCCGTTCATCCCTTCGAGCGAACCGGAGGCAAAACGTGCCATCGCGCTCTTCAACCCGACACCCTTCACGGTGATCTCCGCGTCCTTAAAGTCCAATCGCTCTGTCTCCATCAGGTCGACGAGCACCTTGGCGGAAGCGCTGTATTCTTTGCCAAGCCGTTCCCACTCCGTCTGGATTTCTGCGTCCGGCGGCAACTTCCGTCCGGCAGTCGCGAGCTTCTGCATCAGTGACTTCATGCCTTCGAACGTCAGCATCACATCGCTCTCAAACACCTTCACGTCCCGCGCGCGAAGGAACTTCACCAACGCCACACCCAATTGCGCCAGCGCGGGGTCATCCTCGCTGTTCAATGCCCCGGTGGCGTTCGCCTTCGATTCGATGGCCATGTCGCGTTGCGTCTGCTCATCGGCCACCGTCTTGGGCAACGCGATCCATTGCACGCCCCCCGCACAACGCCAGCCACCGGGAAACTTCAACAACTGCGTCACCCGCACCACGTAGTCCCCGCGCAAGGCTTCCGCTCCGTCGGCATCCGGCAAAGGTTCAGCCGTCAGGACGACGTCAACACTCTCCGCTGCCAGCAAGGACTCCTTATCCGGCAGGACGGGGAAATG
Source organism: Verrucomicrobiota bacterium (assembly GCA_041181065.1). GTDB lineage: Bacteria > Verrucomicrobiota > Verrucomicrobiia > Limisphaerales > DSYF01 > DSYF01. The sequence continues at coordinate 7,093 of JBEGQI010000103.1, forward strand.
TGCCTCGGTGATTTTTTGGGGCGGCAACACCTTCGAGCTGAGCTTCACTTTGGAGAGATCAATCTTCAGCGCCACTGCGCGGTTCGACAAAAGCCGCGCCGAGAGGGCGAGCTTTTGGCGCTGGCTCGCCAACGTCTGCCGCCATTCGGTTGACTTCACATCGACAACAGTTGCCGTCTGGTTCGTCGGCAAAGCAGCGCGCCAGTCCTCCATGCTGGGCGCCAGCGACTCAGCAAACGACACCAAGTGACCGGATTCCAGCATGTCGACAAGCGCGGTGGATACATTGCTGAAGTCTTCCTTGGCCGGGTCCGGCAGGTTTGCGGCGCGGACAAAGCCACACGCAATAACGCACGCCAAGACAAGCAATCTTTTCGTCCACGGGCTTGAATTCATGCCTGAGTAACGACCTTTTGCCCACCAAGCTCAACCCCAATCTGGGCCAGTTTGAAAGTGCATCCCTGCTCGCCCGACAATGCAACATTGCCCACTAGACATCCCCAGCTCGCGAGCGCAGAGTCAGCTCATGAAGCCCATCGCCGCATTTCGTAAGGCTGCGTTTACCTTGATCGAGCTGCTCGTCGTGATCGCTATCATCGCCATCCTGGCGGCCATGCTGTTGCCTGCACTCTCCAAAGCCAAGGAGCGCGCCTACCGCACAAACTGTCTCAGCAACCAGCGGCAGCTCGGCCTCGCCTGCCTGACTTATGCCGGCGATGAGCGCGATCGTCTCCCCGCCGCCCTCATGGACGGCGACTGGCCACACGACATGTCCAAGACCAACGTGGAACTCATGATCAGCTCCGGTGCCACGCGCAAAATGTTCTACTGCCCGGGCACGCTTTCCATCATCAAAGGCGACGACAACCGCTGGTGGGAGTTCACCGCGTCGCGCCGCGTCGTGGGCTACGGCATGTTCATGAAACGCACGCCGACGGACACCCGCACTGGGATCAACGGCTGCTTCTTCATGGGCACACTCAGCGACACCAATCGCCCTACCGACACCGCGTTCATCGTGGATGAAACGATGTCGCTGACCCAAGCCGCCCCGTATGACTTCGCGGTTCCCAGCGGCAACGTCCCGGCGGAATTCGGCGGCGCCTATCGCCCGGCTCATCGCGACGGGAGTGTTCCGGCTGGCGGGAATAACCTCTACCTCGACGGGCATGTTGGCTGGCGCACATGGAAATCGATGCAGCCCAAATTTCAGCCGACCTCCAGCAGCAGGCCATGGTTCTTCTATTGAACCACCCCTGCAAAATGAATCCCCAAAAGGTTCTTTCCTAACCCTGCCCAGCGCACGAATGGCAGCTAGGCAGAAGCAGCTGCGAAACCGACACCGAAATCAAATTTGGTAAAAGCGAGATTGGCCATGCATATCCCTGCCGGCCGAAGCTTTTGAGATCTTCACGACTTCACCGCCGCCATCATTTCGCGCAGTTCGTCCAGTTCGCTCAGGTTCTCGCAGCCAACCAGCAGCACATCCACGCAGCCACTCGTCAGCGCGAACTTCACCGACTCGCGCTTCTTTTCCGGGTCGTTGCGGAAACGTCCCTCGCCGATGATCTTCATGCCGACCACACCCTTGCCGTTCTTCTTGGCCTCGCGCAACACGGGCAACACGTCCTCCGGCTTACCGTCCATGCTCGCGCCGTAGGGATTGATGCGGGTGTGGATGGAGTCCACCCACGGCTCCTTCGCCGCCGCCGACAATGCCGCAAGCGAATGGCAACTCACCCCGTGCGCGCGGATGACGCCTTTCTTCTTCAGCGACGCGAGCAGTTCCATCTGATTGGAAAGTTCTTCCGGCCATTTACCTGACGTGACGCAATGCAACAGCACAAGGTCGAGGTGGTCCGTTTTAAGTTCCTTGAGAAAGCGCGTGACAACCACGTCAGCATTGGGACGTTCGGCTTCGGGAATGCCGCCCTTGTTCCACCAGATCTTGGTAGTGAGGGAATAGTCGGCTCGCGCGACGCCGCTCATGGCTTGCGCAAAGAAATCATGCGTGCCGTAAAGGTCAGCGAGGTCGAAGAAGCGGAGGCCACGTTCGTGCGCCCCGCGAACGAGCGTGGTGAATTTTTGCAAACCCATGCGCGTGTGGTTGGATTGCCGCTGGCTGCCGTGCATGCCGGTGCCAAGCATGAGCCGCGTAACCTTGAGGCCGGATTGGCCGAGCGTAACCGTGTCGCTCGGGCTGAACGCAGGTTTGGCGACGGCATCGACCGCCACTGCGCATCCGCCCAGCAGCAAGGAGCCCGCAGCGAGTGAAGTGGTCTGGATGAATTGGCGGCGCGTCTGGTTCATGGCGGTGTCCGGATTGATGTCGGCAACTTAAAACAGACGGCAGGCGCGGCGAGTTTATTCTGGCGGGAAATCTGATTGAAAACCCCGCCGCCCAACCGCAAATTGTCGCCATGCAGTCTGTTTTTACCGGTCCTGTTTACGTGGTGCGCGACAACATCGACACCGACCAGATCATCTCCGCCCAATATCTCAACCTCGTGCCGACGATCGCCGAGGAGTATGAGAAGCTCGGCAGCTACGCGCTCGACGGTTTGCCGGCGTCGCTTTACCCGACGCGTTACGTCAAGCCCGGCCAGCTGGATAGCGAGTATCCCATCGTCGTGGCGGGAAAAAATTTCGGCTGCGGCAGCTCGCGCGAACATGCGCCCATCGCGATGGGCTCAGCGAATTGCCAAGTCGTGCTCGCGGAAAGTTTCGCGCGCATCTTCTTCCGCAACTGCGTCGCCACCGGCGAATTGTATCCCTGCGAAATCACCGAGCGCCTGTGCGACGTGCTCAAGACCGGCGACGTCGTGACCGTGGACCTCGACAAAGCCACGGTCACCGTCCAAGCAACGGGCAAGGTTTACAGCTTCAAGCCGCTGGGCGATGTGCGTCCCGTGGTCGATGCGGGCGGCCTGTTCAACTTCGCCCGCAACTCGGGGATGATCTCCAAATAGCCATCCCTGATGATGCCCGGCGCATCATGACTTAAACCATGTCGCGCGCGCGCCAGCCGGAACTGTTGCCTTATCCCCGCTTCCTGAAACTCAGGAGCGGCTCAGTGACGTTGCCCAAGGATAATCCGGCTGCGAAAGTTTTCTTCAGCAAGAGTCCCAAAGCTCCCGCACACCGCGAAGGCTACGTGCTGACGGTGAACCAGGCTGGCGTCTGGATCAGTTATCGCGACACGGCGGGCATGCGCGCCGCCGCTGCGACGTTGCGACAGTTGCAACGCCAGTTCCCGCAACGCCTGCCCTGCCTGGAAATCCGCGACTGGCCCGATTTCCCGCGTCGCGGCGTGATGCTCGACATCTCGCGTGGCCGCGTGCCGAACCTACAGACGTTGCTCGACCTCGCCGAGAAACTCGCCGACTTCAAGGTCAACGAGCTGCAACTCTACACCGAGCACACCTTCGCCTATCGCAATTACAAATCCGCGTGGCAGGAATGGGGCGCGCTCACCGGCGCCGAAATCCGCAAGCTCGACCAGCGCTGCCGTGAACTCGGCATCGACCTCGTGCCGAACCAGAATTCCTTCGGGCACCTCCGTGAATTCTGCGCGCATCCCAAGCTGAAGAAGCTCGCCGAAATCTCCGAACCTTACGCCGACCCGAGCGGCACCTTCTGGCGTTATCCCTCGACGCTCGCACCGAATCATCCGGGAACGCTGCCGTTCTTGCGGTCGCTCTACAATGAGTTCCTGCCAAACTTCACGAGCGAGTTGTTCAACGTCGGCTGCGACGAGACGTGGGACTTGGGCCGCGGCCAAAGCAAGGCGCTGTGCGAACGGCGTGGCAAAGGCCGCGTCTATCTCGACTTTGTGAAGCGCATCCATCGCGAGGTGAAGCAACGCGGCAAGCGCATGATGTTCTGGGGCGACATCATCCTGAATCATCCCGAACTCATCAAACAACTGCCGCGTGATCTCATCGCGATGAACTGGGGTTACGAAGCAGATCACCCGTTCCCGAAAGAGACGGCGCAATTCGCCAAGGCAAAGATTCCCTTCTACGTCTGCCCCGGCACGGCCACGTGGATGACGCTCATCGGCAAGCATGACACGTCATTCGCCAATCTCCGCGCAGCGGCGAAGTCTGGCCTTGCGAATGGCGCCATCGGCTACTTGAACACCGATTGGGGCGACGGCGGTCATCCGCAACCGCTCGCCGTGAGTTGGCTGCCATTCTTGCTCGGCGCGGCGTTTAGTTGGTGCGGCAAGACCGCGGACGCATCGCGTCTGGCCCCCGTTGCGAGTCGCGACCTTTTCCACGACCCGACCGGCAATGCCGCCCGCGCTGCCCATGCGCTTGGCGTTGCGCACAAGAAACTGAAATTTTTTGCGCTCAACACCACCCCGCTGGGCGCCGTGATTGCCGCGCCGCGACCGGAGACCCATGAGCTATTCTGCCGCGATGGTTTGAAATATTACGCGCGCATCCCGGCGAAGAACATCCGCGCCGCGCTCGCTGAGATTGAAAAGCAACGCCGCATCCTCCGCCGCGCTGTCACCACGAACGACTCCGGCGCAACGCTCGTCGACGAATTGGACCTTGCCGCGCGCATGGCGGCGCAGTCGTGTCACATCATGCTGTGGCAACAGGCGCTCGCCGCCGGTCGCAAAGCGCAAGCCAAGCGGCTGGCGCAATCGGGGATCGCTGCATTGCGCGCGTTGGAGCAGGATTTCAACGCGCTCTGGCCCAAACGCAACAAGGGCACGACCGCAAAATGCTCGCCGTTCCTGCAATGGCGCATTGCTGATTACTTGTGCGCCAAGCTCCACTTCCCGCCGGAGGTTGCCCGCAAAGGCTGAGCAGCTTACAGTTCTACCGCCATGGCCATTGCTGACATCCGCCGCGATTACACCATCGGGCATCTCGACCGTGCTGATCTCGACGCGAACCCGTTGAAGCAATTCGAGCGCTGGTTTGCCGAAGCCGCGCAGGCCAAGACGGCGGGCAGTCGGCTCCGTCGTTTTGCCATCGGCATTTACAAGAGCTTCGGCACCTTGTTTGGCGCAACCAATCTCGAAGCCAATGCCATGGCGCTCGCCACGGTGAGTGCGGATGGCAAACCTTCCGCTCGCACGGTGCTGCTGAAAGGCGTGGACCAGCGCGGGTTCATCTTCTTCACCAACTACGACAGCCGGAAAGGTCAGGAGCTGGCCGGCAACCCGAATGCCTCGCTCGTTTTCTACTGGCCTGAACTGGAACGGCAGGTGTGCATCGCGGGTCGTGTGACGAAAGTTCCGCGGGAGGAATCGGAGAAATATTTCCACAGCCGCCCGAAGCGCAGCCAAATCGCGGCGATGGCCTCCCAGCAAAGCGCTCCCCTGACCAGTCGCGACGCGCTGGAAAAACAAATGGCCGAACTCGAATCCAAGTTCGCCAATGCCGCCGTGCCCATCCCGCAGAATTGGGGCGGCTTCGTGCTCGCGCCAGAGCGCATCGAGTTCTGGCAGGGCCGCGCCAGCCGGCTACACGACCGTTTCAGCTACGTGCGCAATCCAGATGGTTCCTGGCGCATTGAACGTCTTTCGCCCTGACGAAAACAAAATCGGCTTGGCGAAGTTTTGTTTGCATTCTGCGCCCGTCGGAGGATGGTGAATCAACCAAAGTTGCGGCAATCACGCCGCTCCTTCGTTCAACGTATGTCTGCCATTGAAACGTCTCGCTTGGGCGGCAAGGCTGGTCGCGCATCGTCCGTCTTCGTCCTGTTTGACGATCCTTCAGCCCAAGAGCGCGCCACATCTGTTTGTCACTTCCTCACGACCAAGTTCTGTCCGGATCTTGAATTGGAGTTGCATTGGTGTGATTTCCAGCACCTGAACAGCGGGGAGTGCGCTCAAAGCGCCGTGAACTGCGCCAGTTCCGCATGCTTCGTCGTCATCGCAACAGCAGCACGGAAGGAACTGCCACAAGCTGTGCTCCGCTGGCTTGATGACTGGAGTCAGCAACGGCACGGACGCGAAGGAACCTTGATCGCCCTGATTGAATCATCCGGCGAGCGCCACATCAGCGAGTTGGCGGATCACATCCTGCGACGCGCCGCACACCAAGCCGGCTTGGATTACCTGACCCACGAGCCGGAATTCGAAGTCGGGCCGTTGCCGGATGAACAGGAGTGGATCAATATGAAGGAACACCAGATGGGCTCCGTGTTAGGCAAGATTTTGGAGACGCCGATTGCGCCATCGTAGCTGCGCAGCTGCCGGTCACTTGGGACTGTCCACCGGATGCCAGGTGCCATCGTCATCGTAAGTGGAGACCACGACGAGTTCTTCCTCGCCCGAACTCTGGGTAGGCGGAGTAGCTGGAGCATCCGGGAGCGTCCGCTTCGCGACATGAATCGTCTCCGCCGAAACGCTGATTTGCTTTTCCTCGTCACGCACACGTGCCGCCTCGATGAGGAGAAATTCCCATGAACCTTCGACCGTTTTTTCCGCCGGCGCTTTGAATGCCTGCAAATGAAACAGACCGCGCGTCAAGGAGAGCAGCTTGTAGAAAGCTTTCGGGCCTTGCAGGTCCCCCGCCGATGCATGGACGATGATGCCAGACTCGATGTAAATCTCCCCGCGAATCGTGGCGTCACGCACCTCGAGGATGGAGGAGCGCCGCCCGAGACATTGAATCTGGATCACCTCCGCCAAGCCGACGTGCCGCAACGTCCCGCTGAATCCTTCCTTCTGGCTCCATGCGATCAAGTCGTTGAGCATGTTGAACACGCCTTTGAAACCGTCCGCCACCGTCGGTTTCTCCATCACCAATTCGGCCCCCGCCGCAAGACAACTGGCGCGGACATGGTCGTTGAGGTTGCCGGTGAGGACGACCTTCTTCATTTCGGGATAACGGCGCTGGAGCATGGCCAGCAATTGCGCCCCATCCAACAACGGCATCGAAAGGTCGATGACCGCAAGATCCACCCGATGTTGCTGAAGCAGGTTAAGCGCCTTGTCCGCTGAAGGTGCCGTATGGATCTCCCAAGCATTGTCCCCAAGGACCTTGAACAGTTCGGCTGCAGTCTCAAGAAACGCCATGCTGTCATCCACGAGCAGCACCGACGCGACCTTGCGTGCAGTTGCTAGTGCAGCCGAAATATTCTTGGGCGAACCCGCCGCCACTTCCGGATGATTGGAAACTTCCAGACGCAATTCCACATCACCCACCCGGAAGGTTTCCCCGATATTCACCTCGCCCTCGACCACCTGGACATCCTTGATAAACGTCCCGTTCGTCGAACGCATGTCCCGCACTTTCAACACGTCGTCTGAGAACAGAACTTCGCAGTGATAGGCTGAGATCGAAGGCTCAACGATTTGAAATGCATTACGCGCGCCGCGCCCGATGGTGACCCATTGCGCGCCGAGTTCGTGGGACAAACGATTCTGGCCCTTTGAGATGATGACAAGCTTGGCCATTTAATGCCTAAAATCAGAGCAGGATTACTGCCACCCGCCAAATTTGGGCCTGAAATGGCTAAATCATGCCTGAGGCGCCGACTCACTGACCGTTTCCCCGCCGGCAGCATCTTCCTGCGATTCGCCAACCACCGGCGCAATGGCTTGTAATTTGTCGCCACTGTCCAGATTTACGAGCTTTACGCCCATGGTGTTGCGGCCGGCCTCGCGGATGTCTTTCACGAAGGTGCGGACCATCTGACCGCCCACCGTGATGAGCATGATTTCATCCGTGTCCTTGACGGTGAGTGCACCGACCACGCCGCCGGTCTTGTCGCCGGTCTTCATGGTGATGATGCCTTTGCCGCCACGGGATTGGACACGGTATTCGTCGAATGCGGTGCGTTTGCCGATGCCGTTCTCGCCCGCGACCAGCAATGTCGCGTCGGTCACAACGATCGCCGCAGCCACGAGAGCGTCGCCGGATTCGAGGCTGATGCCGCGCACGCCACCGGCCGCGCGGCCCATGGAGCGCACGTCGGATTCGTGGAAACGAATGCTCATGCCGTCCTTGGTGATGAGCACAACGTCGTCGCCGGGGTCGCCTTCGCCGGTGCTGCCGCGCGTGAGCTTCACGTCGATCAACGTGTCGCCCTGTTCGATGCCGATGGCGATGATGCCGCCTTTGCGGACGTTCGCGAAGTCGCTCAGTGCAGTCTTCTTCACCGTGCCTTGTTGCGTGGCGAAGAAAATTTCGCCGGGCTGCTGCCAGGTCGTGTCCTCACGATTCTCGTCCACCTTGGAAAGAATGCGGATGAGCGCGGCGACTTTCTCGCCTTCCTTGAGTTCGAGCAGGTTCGCGATGCTCCGGCCTTTTGCGGCGCGGCCCATGTCGGGAATCTCGTGCACGCGCTCGACATACACGCGGCCCGTGTTCGTGAAGAACATCAGATAGTCGTGCGTGCTCGCGGTGAACAGATGCTCCACGAAATCCTTGTCCTCGGCGGTCTCTCCTTCCTTGGTCGTCATGCCGATGACACCTTTGCCGCCGCGTTTCTGCGCGCGATACTGGCTGACGTTCGTGCGCTTGATGAGCCCGGCGTGCGTGAGCGTGATGATGACGCCTTCGTTCGCGATGAGGTCTTCGATGGCGATTTCACCTTCATCGGGCACGATTTCCGTTTTGCGCGGCGTCGCGTGCTTTTCTTTGATCGCAGCCAACTCGGCCTTGATGATCGCCATCACGCGCGATTCCTTCGCGAGGATGTCGAGCAAGTCCTTGATGACTTCGAGCAACGCCTTGTATTCCTTGTCGATCTTGTCGATCTCAAGGCCGGTCAACTGATACAAGCGCAGGTCGAGGATCGCGTCCACCTGCCGCTCGGTCAGGGCGTAACGACCGCCGGTCAACCGGCTTTCCTGCCGGATGAGCACGCCCCACTTCTCGACCTGCGCGCGACTCCACTCGAACGCGAGCAGTTTGATCTTCGCCTCGTCGCGTGTCTTGCTGGAGCGGATGATGTGGATGAACTCATCGAGGTTCGACAGCGCGATGATGTAGCCTTCGAGCAACTCGGCGCGCTCCTCGGCCTTCCGCAATTCGTAGCGCGTGCGGCGCAGGATGACTTCGCGGCGGTGCTCGATGTAGCACTGGATGATTTCCTTGAGATTGAGCGTCTTCGGGCGGCCGTGATCGATCGCCAGCGAATTCACGCTGAACGAAATCTCGAACTGCGTGTGCTGATGCAGGTTCGCGATGACGACCTTCGGCACGGCCTCGCGCTTCAACTCGATGACCAGCCGGCAATGTTCATCCGACTCGTTGCGCATCGCGGAAATCTCCGTGATGACCTTCTCGTTGACGAGGTTCGCGATCTGTTCTTCCAGCCCGGCGCGGTTGACGTTGAACGGAATCTCCGTGATGACGAGTTGCTCGCGGTTGCCCTTGAGTTCTTCGACGCCAACGCGCCCGCGCAACTTGATGCTGCCCTTGCCGGTGGTGAAATAATTCTTGATGCCCTCGACGCCGCAGATGATGCCGCCGGTCGGGAAGTCCGGGCCTTTGACGAACTTCATCAACTCCGGAATCGTGATGCTGGGCTTGTCGATCTGCGCGCAGATGCCGTCGATGACTTCGCCGAGATTGTGCGGCGGCATGTTGGTCGCCATGCCGACGGCGATGCCCGTGCCGCCGTTGACGAGCAAATTCGGAAACGCGGCGGGGAAAACGGTCGGTTCGGTGAGACGTTCGTCGTAGTTCGGGACGAAATCCACCGTGTCCTTGTCCATGTCGGACATCAGCAATGCGCCGAGATGCGTGAGCCGCGCCTCGGTATAACGCATTGCCGCGGGCGGATCGTTTTCGACTGAGCCGAAGTTACCCTTGCCGTCCACGAGCTTCTCGCGCATCGCCCACGGTTGGGCCATGTGCACGAGCGTCGGGTAGATGACCGCTTCGCCGTGCGGATGGTAGTTACCAGAAGTGTCACCGCAGATCTTCGCGCACTTGATGTGCTTGCGACCCGGGAACAGCGACAGGTTTTCCATCGCGTAAAGGATGCGGCGCTGCGAAGGCTTGAGGCCGTCGCGCACGTCGGGCAACGCGCGCGAGATAATCACGGACATCGAGTAATCGAGGAACGAGTTCTTGATCTCGTCGGCGACGTTGATCTTCTGGATCTTCTCGCCCTGCGAATAAGCGCCGCCTGGCTGCGATGGCGTGGATTCCTGCGGCGGCGGATTGTTTTCAGTTTCGTCTGGCATGATGCGGATTCGGGGAAAATGGTTGCGGCGCGATCAAACGTCGAGGTTGCGGACGTTCAGCGCGTTGTCTTCGATGAACTGGCGGCGCGGCTCGACTTCGTCGCCCATGAGCTTCACGAACATCTCCTCGGCCTCAACGGCGTCGGTGAGATCAATGCGGAGCAGCTTGCGCACGGCGGGATTCATCGTGGTCTCGAAAAGTTCTTTGGCGTCCATTTCGCCCAGACCTTTGAAGCGATACATCTGGATACCCTTCTTGCCGACGGCTTTCACGCCAGCGAGGATCTCAGGGATGGAGAACAGCGGCGTTGCCGTCGCCCGCTCGCCTTCGCCCTCGGTGAGTTCGAACAGCGGCTTGTCCTGCGCGGCGTAGTGG
>JBEGQI010000104.1:0-5156 GCA_041181065.1 Verrucomicrobiota bacterium
TGAGATGCCGGCCTTTAGCAGCGCCGCCACGTCGACCGGTCCGCTGATCCTTTCCTTGCTGCCGGAAGTCCAGCCGCCACCGTGAATGAAAAACACGAGCGGCGTTGGCTTGTCTGAATCCGCTTTCCAAAAATCCAGCACATTCCGCTCGTGCGGACCGTAGCGCACTTCGGCAAATGTGGGTTTCGGCACGGACGCATCGTAGACATCTGGCGCTTTAGCTTTTGCGGACGCTTTGGCCTTATTGAGGTTGGTGCCTTGGACGACATTGGTTTGGGCGGCGGCGGTGAGCACAGTGACCAATAGCGTGGCAGCGAGGAGACGTATCAGTATTTTGGTTTTCATTTTGGCAAAGGGTGGCTTGGGGAGTGCGGTTAAGTTGGGGGGGGACGAAATGAATGTCGGGAAGGAATTTAATGTCGTTGTCCCCGGAAAAGAGGATGCGCAGCGGCGCAACCTCCGGCGAGCAAGCCGTCCGAGCCTGGAACGTAATCGGAACGACAAGTAGTCTCATGTTCGACCTTCGATTTTGCTGATCATTTATCGGATTCATCTCATGGCGCAAACTCCAGGGCGTCCAGAGCCACCTGATTCCCGTGGGTAAACCTCACACACACTGTCTCGGTGCGGGGCTTTTCGGACAGACTGATTGAGACGTTCCTGGCTGAAGTTGCACCCGGATTCTGTTCCGGCGGCCACTTCGCAAGTAACCGCCCCTCGGGTGAACTTTCGCGTATTTCAATTCCGGCCGCAGCGCCAACGGAACTAAATTTCAGCGTAACCTGCGAGCAGTTCGTCAGGCCACGGACATTTGGAAATAGCAAGTAGCCACCAGCCTGAGTTGCCTTAACTGCGAAGCCGCCGAACGTCTCCTGCTTCTCCATGTTCGTGGCAGCAAAGAAGTCCTCCGCCTCAATCTGGCCCGGGGCGCAGTATTCACCGACGCCCATCCCGTCCACGCGGACCGGCGCAATTTCTCCGTTGGCCTTGTAATGGACATAGCTGATGAAGGCATCGCGGAAAAAACGGTTACCCGACCGGCTCATGTCACAGTAGGTGAAATAACACTGGCCATGCCATGAGAAGAAATTTCCATGGCGGCCCTGCAACGGGCCCTTCGGCCAGGTCGGAGTGGCATAGCCGGGCGCGAAGCTGATATTCGTATCCATCACTGAACCCTTGAACTGGTAAGGCCCGAAGACGCTGTCCGACATTGCGTAAAAGCAGCCCCATGTAAGATAGTAGTGACCGTTAATTTTGTGCAGGTTCGGTTTGTCATCAGTCTTGCCCTCGCCATACGGACCAAACTTTCGGTCGAGTTCCAGCAACCGTGGTTCTTCAGCCAGCGAAATCATGTCATCGTTCAACTTCGCGATGTAGTAGTCCCAAACTCCGAAAATGATGTAGGGGCTTCCATCGTCGTCCTGAAAGACGCAGATGTCGTATTCGTGCGTCGGTGTCAGATCGGCCCTGAGGAGCGGCTTGCTCAGCGGGTCGCGCCAGGGGCCAGTGGGAGAATCAGCAACCAGCACGCCCGCCTGCTCGTTCTTCTCGGAAAAATAGAAATAGTATTTGCCGTTGCGGAAAGCGGCATCGGTCGCCCAGCAGCCGGTGAATGGCTTGCCGATGTAGGTTTGCTCCGGCTTGATGACGCACTCGTTCGTCCAGTGAACGAGATCTGGCGACGACCAGATCCACCAATCGTCCATGATAAAGGTCTTGTTCGTCGCGGACCGGTCATGCGAGGCGAATACATACGCCCTGTCACCAAAGATGTGGATATGCGGATCGTTCAACCCTCGACAGGGCACGATGGGATTCACGGCCTGCGCCGATGGACAAATCGCCGCAAGCAGGCAAGTGGCCATGAGTGAGTTGAATTTCATGATTTCAAATGGAGTGCCCGGCAATCATGGTTTCGCCTTTTTCGCCTCCGCTTCACTGACGGAAAGCAACGATTTCATCTTGGCGAGTGCACCGGCGTATTCGGGGTCGGCGGCGACATTCCGGTTTTCCTTGGGATCCTTCTTAAGGTCGAAGAGCATTTCGCCCTCGTTGCGATACTTCGTGTAGATGAACTGCTCCGTCACCACGCAGTCGCCTTGCATATAGCGGGAGTAAACGTGGTCGCGGAAGGATTGGTCAGGCTTGTTGAGCAGCGGGACGAAACTACGACCTTGCACCGTGTCAGGGACTGGAACCTTTGCGAGCTCGCAAAGTGTGGGGAAAACATCGAGGAACTCCACCAACGCGCTTGATCTCACGCCTCCCGCCTTGCCCGGCACGCGGACCATCAAGGGCGCGTTCACGGCGTGGTGCATAGTGTTGTGTTTGCCCCAGAAGTTATGCTCGCCGAGATTCCAGCCGTGGTCACCCCAAAGCACGACAATCGTATTTTCAGCCAAACCCAGGCGGTCGAGTTCAGCCAGCACCTTGCCCACCTGCGCGTCCGTGAAACTGGTAGAGGCAAAATAGCCGTGACGCATCATCCGGTGAAAATCATCGAAATTGTCGGCGAATTCGCCGAGATGGTAGCCTCGGTATTCGCCCGAGCCCTGCAAGCCCTTCGGGGCGTTGACGGGCCGACTCCGGTTATCCGCGATGTCGACCTTGTCGCGGTCATAGATATCCCAATACTGCTTCGGCGCGTAGAATGGCAGATGCGGACGGAGGAAACCGCACGCGAGTAAAAACGGCTTGCCTGCGTCCTTTAATCGGCGGAGATCAGCCATGGTGCGCCCGGCGATCTGGCCATCGGCATAAGCATTGTCCGGAACGTCGGGCAACTCATAGATCCGGCCACGGCCGCTTTTGCTCAACTTGTTCGTCGTGGCTGGATCATGGCTCGTGAAATGATTCGCTTCCGGCAGCCACGGCGGCTCGGACCAACACCGGCCCGCAGTGTCCTCAGGCACGTGAAAAATCTTTCCGTTGGAGAAAGTGACATAGCCGGCTTCCTTGAAAACTTGCGGCAAAGTCTTGCAATGGGGCGCGTCTTCGTCGGCGCGGGTCAAATAATTTTTGAAACGGTTTGGGGCTGGCAGGACACTGGTCATCAGGCTGGCGCGCGACGCGCCGCACACCGGCACTTGGCAATAGGCATGCGTGAACAGAACGCTTTGGGCAGCCAGCCTGTCCAGGTTCGGCGACTTCACTTGCGCAGAGCCATAGCAGCCCAGTTCGGGCCGGAGATCGTCCACAACGATGAACAAGATGTTCGGGCGCTTCGGGGTTTCGGCCAAACCGTTCTGCGCGGCGTTGGCAGTTGGCGTTGATAAACCCGGCGCCACAGCCGAACAGAATGCGAGCGACAGAAAGGGCAAGTATTTAGTCAGATGTTTCTTCATGGCGTGCTTAAGCGATAGAAGCGCGTGGCGTTGCTGGTCGCGTCGACATCCTGGATCACAAACGGACTGTTCGTCACCGTGCCCGAGTTCAAAACCGACCAGGCACCGCCCGCCAGATTCGTCGCGGTCCACAAGCGATACGGCACGCCGTTTGAACCGGCAGCTTGCAGCGAAATGACTCCGCCACCGGGCAGCGAGATGCTGGTGAATGTCGGCGCGCTCGCCAGGACGGTGTTCACCGGCGCGTTGGCGGAGATGACTGGGGCTTGGCCGGGATTGAACTGCACTTCCGCAGCGGAGTTCGTCGCGCCAACGACGGACACCGAGTTCCCGCGATACGCAAGCAACGAACCTTGACCGAGGTAAAGGGATACCGAATTGCTACCCTTGTCATCGACGATGCCGAACCGCCCTTTAAACACCAGGCCGAGCGACGCGTCCGAATAAGTTTCATTCGCGTTCGGATTCGCGATGATGTAGTGCACGCGCGGCTTGCCCGCGAGCGAGCTTTCAATCTTCAACCCAACGACAATATTGCTGCGCCAGAGCGCCGTGACATCGGTCACGGTGGAACCTCCGGCAGAGAAGTGTGGTTCATAAACCGCAGCAAACGGCTTGTCCCAAGCGTCGCCGATCTGCCGGACCACCACAGCCGGCGAATCCGCGCTGCTGTAATCCACGATGGGCGGCGAGCTGACCCGGGCGTATTCGCGGCTGGTGACGGCGGGCAGAATCATGTCCATGTAGAGCGTGGTTCCCGACGGCGTAGCATTGAACTGCGCGCGCACCGCCTGGTCATGGGGATAGGAAACCACCGTGTTGGTGAAATAGCGCCAGCCCGGCTGGTCGTAAACGTCGCCAATGTCGTTCTGAAAACGACTGGGTTGATTGATCAGAGGCAGCGTCACGCCGTTCGTTTTGAGAGAGATGTTCGTCGAACCGATGTTGTGATAGATGTAGTCGTGAAACTGGTTGGTCACATTTCCGTTCAACGTGGTGGCGACACGGTTGCTGACCGTGGATTTGGACCGAAAGAAATCCACATAAAACCCGTTGGTGGACGAGGTGCGGATGATGGAAAGCGTGCGCTGCTGCGTGCCCTCGGCCAGCGCGCCCATGGTGTCAGCAAAGGAACTGCAGGTGAACGAGAAGTTGGAAGATACCGCCTCAGCAAACGGCTGTGGTTCCATGGCAACATTCTGAACCGTGTTGATGCCCAGCCCCTCCCATCCGCCTGAGCCTTGGGAAGCGCCGTTCACGACGATGGTGTTGTTAGCGCTGAACAGGCGGTAATATTTTTCGTGGATGGTTGTCCCGTAAGTATCACGTCCCGGCTTGGCGCCCATCACCTGACCCAAGCCGAAAAGTTCCATGCTCATCCCGCTGGCGTGGCTGTGGGTGTGCGCTGCCCCTCCCACAAAGCACATCAGGCCGTAAGTGGAATTGTTGGCGGGCGCGGGATTGCGTTGCAGTGTGATACCCGCCCACTGCAGCGCGTCGGTGCGCGGATAACTGAGCGCAACGGGCGACTCAGCGATGGCGGGCGCGTTCCACAACAGTTCGAGCAGCTCGTTGTGCGTGCCCAGCGAGGAGTAGGCATTGAGCGTGCCGCGGGTGTATTCACCGGCGCTGACACCGCCGTTGAGCAGGCCGCCGAAAAGCGCCATGAAGTTGGTGTAACCCCGGACCAGCGCATGTTGATAGACCAGTTCGTAATTGAAGAATGGCTGGGCGTTGGCGTCGTCCCGATGCCCGTCCCCAAAGCTGATCTGCATGGCGGTGTTCGGATAGCGGAGTTGCGGGATGCGC
>JBEGQI010000105.1:0-11427 GCA_041181065.1 Verrucomicrobiota bacterium
TCGGATTTCGGGGCGCCGGGCAGGTTTTTGTACTTCTGCCAGCCCGTTTCCTGCTGTGCGGGCGTCTCGGCCTTCGGTTCCGGCCGCTGCGGGCGCTCGGTTTCGGCGAGTTGCCGTTTCAGCTCGGCGCGGATGCGGAGCTTGTCCTGCAGCTCCTGAATTTCGGGATCGACCTGCTGAATACGTTGCTTAACCCCGGCGTTTTTGGGTTTCTCTTGGGGTTCGTTGGGTTTGGTTCGGGATTCAACGGGTTTGTCGGGCCGTGACTGGCGCGCCGGGCCCGGCTCGGTCTTCAGCAGCCCCTTGAGTTCAAGGCGCTCCTTGCGGCGGGCTTCCTTGAATGCGGAGGTATCCCCGCTCTGAATGGCCTGATCAACAGGCGAGAGGTCAGCAGATGGACGCGCAGCGGGTTCCGATGACGGAACCATCTGTGTCGGTTCGGTAGTAACGGCGACGGCAGGCGCATCCATGAACACTCTCCATCCGGGCCGTCCACCGGATCGTCAAACCCACAAACGAAAAACGCCGCGCCAATAAGCCCATTCAAGGACTCAGTGACGCGGCGTCTTCCGCGTGGGTCTTTGGCATCGCGCATCCGTTGACGAGACGGAGGTTCGGGCTGCAGGCCCTAGCGCGACTCAAAAATCGGTCTTACTCTTCTATTTTCGCAGCATGGTCAAGAGGGTTTTTACTGCACCGCCTGTTTCCGTGGCCGTCCACCCAACGCCTTGAACCGCTGCAACACCTGCACGTCCATCTGCGGGTCGAGATCAATCAACCTCCCATCATCGGACTGGCAATGCACGTAGCCATCTTCCAGACGCACGATCCACCGCTCGGGTGCCCACGGATGGCCCTGCACCACGGCGCGGCCGTCAATGGCGTATTCGGCGTAGTAGGCGGCGATGGTCACGCGCTCAAATCCTTGGGCCGCTTCCATGTCGGTGCCTGGTAGCCCGGTTGGACGAAATGCTCACCCGCCACGATCCCCAACACTTCCGGCACCCGCAACAGCAGATGCAAGACGCCGTTGTGCTGGACTTGCTTCCCGGCGTAGCGGTTGAACAGGACGCGCTCCCCGATTTCCACTTCGATGGGGAGCTTGCGGCCGTGTTCCTCGCTCCATGCGCCTTGCCCCTTGTCGATCACGATGCCGGTCATCGTGAAGTAGTTGGGGTTGTCCGCGTTCACGGTTTCGGGGACATAGATCGAGCCGATCTTCTCGGGCTGCTCATCGGGTTTGACCAACAGGCGATCACCAAAAGGCTTCAACGTCACTCATCACCCTCCGTCACGGGTTGCCGGTTCTGCGCCCACGCATCAAGGCCAATGGAGTTGATCGCGTCCACATCGGCCTGATTCGTGAGCGTCACGATCTCGTACGGGAACGGCTTGGGATGCCCGTGCGCGCAGAAATACGCCCAGTGCGCTTCCCATTCGCTCGCGTCGATGCGGTGGGGCACCTCGACGCGCACGGTATCGCCCAGCCTCAGCGTCATTCGGCGTCGTCCTGTGGTTGCCGGTTCATCAGATCAATCTGCTGCTCGTGCGCTGTCTCCGCGCCTTCCTGTGCCCGCTGATGGCTCGTTTCCGCCATTTCGGCTTCATGCACCATCTGGCGTTCACCCTGTGCGCTCGTGTGCTGCAGCTTCAAGGCGTCCAGCTCCAACCGCAACGCCTCCAGATGCGCCATCACCTGATCTTCCAAGGCTTTGCGCTTCGTCTCGGCATCCACACCTGACTGGCGCAACTGCGCGACGAGGATGTCCGTCTGGTTGTCCTGCGCGTTGAGGGACGCATCCACCTTGCCCTTGGCGTCGATCTGCGCCAGCTTGCCCTGCTGCTCGACCTGCTTGGTCTGCAACGCCTGCTTGAGCTGCGCGTTTTCCTGCTGCAACGCCTGCATCAACTGCTGCGCCTGCTTCAGCATGGCCTGCACTTGCGGCGGCAGATCAGCCATCGCGCCCTGCTGCTCGGGATCGAAGATTTCCGCGATCGCGTCACCAATCGGGCCGAGGTTGCGGAGCTTCGTAATCAACGCCAGCAGCTTCATGGCCTTCTCAGGCCCGGCCATCTGGAGGATTTCCGGCGTGGAGACGATCGAGGACGTGTATTCCGTGCCCGCCTCGCGCTCGCTGTCATCCGACGGCCCGACCGAGATCGTCACCGCATGACGGCCCTTGGTGGATTTCAGGTATTCAAAGCCATCGGCCGGCGTCGGCCCCTGTGGGCCGGATTGGGGCTTCTCCTGGTTGATGCGAATGGCGTTCGACGTGCCATCCGGACGAATGACCGCCACTTCCCGCGGCGTGTCGTAAATCTTGTCGATGAGGTCTTCCCCCATCTCCGCGGCCCGGCGGATCATCAGGTTGAACGAGTCGATAAAGTGATACGTCCCCTGCGAGCCTGCATCGGCAATCTGCTTGAGGGCGACGCCGGACTTCTCATTGCGTCCCTGCGCCTGCGTCGGCAGGAACGACTGGCCCATCGCAGCCTGAATGCCCTTCCTTGAGGATTCCGCCAAGGCTTCCAAGGCAATAATCGGCGGCTCAAACGGCGCACGCTGCGGGAAGGGCACATCCGCGTTCGCCGGGGCTCCGTCATACGTGCCCTTGACCGGAATCGCCACCACCGGCTCGTCGTAGGACTTCTGGAGCAGTTCCAAGGCGTTCGCATCGAGCGAACCCTCGCGGAAGAAATACGGAAACTTCGGCGTCAGCCGCACCAACTCCGCCTGCGCGCTCTCGCAGTAGGCCATCATCATCTGCGGCGAACGGGCCAACCGCGTCATCGAGTGGATCACGCGCTGCGAACCCGCGCCCTTGTCCCGCCACAGCATCTTGCCGAAGCAGCCGGTGAACGGGATGAACTTCCCCGCCCAATCCTGCGTTTCGAGCACTTCCACGCCGTTGGTGAGGATCTTCTGCACGCGCTGCGTCTCGATTTCCCGCTCGCGCTTCACTTCGACGCCCTCTTCGCCCTTGATGGCCGCGAACTGCTCCGGCTCCATCGCAAAGATGCCCTCCGGCGTCTCCACCATGAGGATCGTCTGCATGTCACCCGGCACAAAGCGCCAATACTCCGCGAGAATCAGGTCTTTCGCCGTCACCATCCCAGCCGATTTCGCGATCACGTCCTGTGTAAAGCTCTGGACCTTGGCCTTTGGGTGTGCCCGTAGAAATGCCTTGTGCGACCAAGATTCCAGCACGAACAAATGCCGGATGTCGCTCAGGTCCGGCCGCTTAAACGTGTGATCCGGCAGGATCGTGTTGGGGTCCGCGATCTCCTCGATCCAGATTTCCTGGTCAAACAGGCGCTCCGGTTCCACATTTGCGGAATCGTCGTGCTCATAGCGGACATTCAGCCGGAGATAGCCATACGAGCGCCACACGCTGTTCTGGAGCGCCGTGGTGTAGGCAATCTGGGCGTTGGAGCGGTACTCGATCTCGCGCCACTTGTCCCCGTAGAACCGCGCCGTGTCATCATCGGCCCCAAACCCAACCGGCGAGAACTTGGCCGCGCGCTTGTTCGCTCGGATCTGGTTGATGACCTGATTCTCAAACTGGTTGATCTCGTCAAAGGCGAGGCAGGGACGCATCGCCGCCTCCCGAATGCGCCGTTCATCCGGGTCCCACGGGTCCCCATCGACGTAGCGCATATCGACATCACCCTGCTTGATGATGTCTTCCAAGGCGTTGCGGTTGTCCTGGTAGTTGTCTTGGACTTCTTCGAGCAACGGCTCGTCTTGGGGATCGACCACGTTGGGTAAGCTCACGCCTCGCCTCGCTTCTGGCCCATCATCGGGAACGCCGCCTGCACAATCGGCAGGACCGCCCCGGCATACGGGCCTTTCAGAAGGTTCGCGAGCACCTGCAGGCGTGCGCGATCCGCGTCGGTCAACATGTCCTGTGCCTTCGCCGCGGCTGCGGACTCTGCCGCCAGCTTGCGCGCCTCCGCGTGCGCCTCTAACACGCCCACCGCAATGCGAACGGCCGCTTGAGACTTCTGCTCGAAGTCAATGGCCTTGTCGATCTCGTCATCGGCCTGCTGCGGCGCGAAGGATTTGAAGAGACGATCGCTCACGGTGCAAACGTCCCCACATTGCCGCCCGACAACCGACGCACGGTGTAATAGCTGTTAATTAACGGGGTCGCCGTGCCCGCGCTCATCGTCAGGCGTAAACGGGTATTCGACGAGCCATTGCCCGCCGTCAAGAGCGCGGTGATCTTGCAGTAATGCGTCGCGCCGTTCGCTTCGGAACCCGTCACGGGTAACGCCGTCGCGCTGGAGTTGGTCACGTTCACGCCAGCGGTCTGGGGCGGGTTCACCGTGCCAATGCCAGCGATGTTCGAGCACATGTACTCCGCGGTCAGGTTGGCCAAATTGGTCGTGGCCGTGGTAATCGTCCACGTCGCCGTGCCTGCCGTGGCCTGCGAGAACCAGGCATTCCACTCGATTTTGTAGATGCCGTTCGCCACGAGCGGGATCGCGCTGTTGCTCCCGAAGAAGTCCGCGATCGTCGTGATGCCTGAACCCGAACCGGTCAGCCGAAAGTAGTTCCAGCTATCCGCATAGCGTCGGCCATTGGTCGTGTCCATCGTGTCGTAGAACGCCGCGCCGTCGTTCTCCAACGTGTTCGCCGTCGCCGTCGCCAGCAGCGTGCCATTTGTCAGCGTGAGCGGCGCCGTGGTCGTGCCATTCGCCACCGTGACAATCGGCACCGCAAACGTCGCGCCCGAGGTCGTAATCCCGAGCCGCTGTGTGCCGCCGAGCACCACACACGCCGTGGATGAGGCAAAGCCGTAGCCCGAGGTTGTCGCCCCGCTGAAGGTGTAGGCGGGTGTTGAGCAGGAAGTCGGCCCCACCACCGGAATGGGGATGTTGCCGCCCCCATCGATCACGGACGGAAGGCCAAAGACCGGCGCCGTGACGCCTTGCGGAAGGGGCGCCACTTGCGCCGACGCGAGCGCCGGCAGCAGCAACAGGATCGGAAGGATCAGGCGCTTCACTGGCCGTACACCACACAGGAGAGCGTGCCCGACGTGGACGTGGCCCGAATCCCCTGCAGATTCAGCAACGTGGCCGTGCCGCTAAAGACGTATTGGCCCGGCGGTGCGTAATAGCCCACGCTGGAGGTCGGCGTCGTGCCATCCCAGGTCAAGCGGATCGCGGCCGTGCTCACCGCACAGGTCGCCCCTGTGGCCGCGGTATGGCCCGAGCCCGCCACGATGTCCGCGGACGAGAACACCGTCGCCGCAGTCCCCGCTACGGTCACATCCGAAATGGTCTTGACGTAGCCTTGCGCCGAGAGCGTGACGGTCAACGCCAGCAGGGCGCAGATCAGTAGCAGTCGCTTCATAGAATCCTCTCCAACCTTGTTCATTACGCGAACACGCCTTTCGGGCGATACGTTTGCGGCGTGGTCGCCACCGGCTCGGGCCGCGCCTGATTCCCGAAGTTCAACTCCAGGTATTCCGCGCAGTTCATGCCGTGCTCAAACCAGCCGTCCTTCTTCGGCTTCCGAACCTGCTTGTTCGCCACGGACACCATGTGCTCATCCCACACGTAGCCCGCTTCAAAGCCGTCCGCCACGAACCGATCCACCACCGTGGCCTGCTCAGAGATGCGCAACCAGCGATCGGACTTGCTCACGATCAAGGCTTCAGAGCGATCCGCCGCGCGCTTGCGCATCTGGGCGGCCATGCGTTCCACCATCGCCAGCCGCACACCGGGGGAGTTACTATCGGGCTGGTAGCGTGGGTAGATGCCGCGGCCCTGCAGAATCTTCACGGCGCCGGACGTGCCATGACTGGTATCGCTGGCCCCGGCCGGGTCACAGCACCAGCGGACCTCACAGGGATCAGGGAACCACGCCATCAGGTGGCCCTTCACAATGTCGATGAAGTCATCGAGATAGAGCTGCTGGCCGAGAATCCCGCCGATGAACCGCACCTGACCGAGCGAACTGGTCTGCCGAAACACCACACAGGGATGGTGCTTACCGAAGTCGAGCGCAATGTCGAGCGGCAGCGCCGGGTCGTATTCCGCGCGCCCTTCATGTAACTGGCGGACGAACGCGCCCTTATAGACCGGCTCGCCCATGACGTTCATGCCACGCAATCCGAGGATCACGCTGCGATGCTTCGGATGCTCGGCGGGATAGGCTCTGAGCGCGGCTTCTAACAGTTCCTTGGGCAGGTTGTGCGCGTTGTCGTGGATGCTGATCGCGTAGTACTTGCGCGCCTGGATGCCGTTATCCACCGGGAACTGCTGCGCCAACCAGTGGGTGACGTTCGGGGGGTTCGGACTGAAGATCAACTGGTGCGGGTAGCCGGGCTGACGTAAGCGAAGCCGCAGCTCAAGCGAGAAATCCTCAGGCAATTCCTCCGTCTGGTCGTTGTAAATCCCCGCCACGCCCATGCCGCGCATCTTGGAATAGCGCGAGAGGGCGTCTGGTGACTTCAGTCCGTAGGCGTAGCACTTGGACCCGTTGTCGAAGTCGTAGCTCAGTTCCTTAGCGTTCCACTGCGGACGTGAACCGGCCTGCTGACAGACCTGCTCAAACGCCGGGCGCACCTTGGTCTGGGTTTCCCCGTCTCCGTAGCGGCCAATCCACCAGTGGATGCCAGGCTTATCGTGGAGGGAGTTGAACACCTTCCAAAGGCAGGCAGTCGTCTTACCGCTCGACAGCGCGCCTTCAAGGTCTATTTCGGGCGTCTCATCGCGCAGGAAGGTGGCGATGGGGCCGCGCCACTTCATCACAACTTCTCGGGTGGCGGTGGCGCTCATGCGAGGCCGGCTCCATCAAACTCGCTCGGCGTCACCATCGCCGCCAGCCACGCCTCAACCTCTGGCGTCAACCAGCGCATTTCAATGTATTCCAGCGGTGGACGATTCGCATATTCGCGCCAGAATCGAGGGAGTCTCATTTCTCGGCCTCATACACATGCCGCACAATCGTGGTCGGCACGGTCGGATCATCCCCACCCTCTTTGACTTGCAGCGGTAGCACACGCCCCACCAGCGCAAGGAAGGCATTGGGATTCACATCCGCTTGCGCTTCTAGGTAGGTCACGCCGCCCTTGTTCGCTAAGGCTTGCAGGATCATGTCCTTCAGGGCCGTGGTGAGCTTGTTGGGGGTGCCTTTGGGCTTGCGGGCCCGTCCATCGCCCTTCTTGAAGCTCCCAGAATTGGCCATAATTTTTGCCCTACCCCACCATCCCGAAGGCCAAGGCCAACATGCCAAAGAGCATCCCGAGCCAAAAGCCGGAGAGGAACCAACCGGCGCGCTCCATTACAGCCACAGCCAGACCACCAGAGCCCAGCCGCCCGACACGAGCGACACGAGCGCCCAGACCGCCCAGCTCCCCAACAGCGTCAGGGCGCCCACGCCTGACAGCACCCCGACCAGGAGGCCCAGCATCAGCATGAAGCACCACATGTCCACCACTTCATCGCTGTCGTAGAGGCGTGTGGTGTAGCCGTCTTTCTGTAGACTCCAGCGTCGGCCGTCCCAGATGGGGGTCATGGGGCGACTCCCGAGAACAGGGAGATCAGCGCGGCCATGACGGCGAGACAGCCCACCGCGAGCAACCCGCCAATCACGAGGATCGCGGCGGCTTCTGTGCGCGTGAGGGGGGACTGATTGAAATCAATCATGGGATGGAGGGATAGGCCGTCAGGAAGGCCACAATCTGCTCGTGAGGCACGACATCTGCCGCCCACGCGGGATCGATGTGATCGGGATCGAGTTGATGCGCCTGGAGGCGCAAGGTGAGGGCTTGAGCGGCAGCCTGCTCCGCGGCGCCGTAATCCGGGGCATGTTTCCCGGCGATCCGGCGATTGGCGAGACGGGTCTTCGTCAGGTGATGCGCACGGGACTGCGCCAGCAACTCCGCGACAGACGGCGTATCCGGCTCGGGCATAGGCTGAGGAATACGCCTATGATCGCACTATCTTTTCGTAAGCAAATACCTTTTGGCTACAATCTGTTGACGGTTACGCCACCTTGCGCGGGCGTAACTCAATCACGAGATCACAGTCCATCGACTCGGCCAAGGCCGCGAGCTTGCTGACGTGGTGATCCTTGCCTTGCAGGATGCGGCGGATCGTGCCTTCGGCGAGTTGGGCGTCCATCGCCAGGACATACTGCTTCAAGGCGTGATCCGTCATCTGGAGCTGCACTTGGGCGGCAATGAGGGCAAGGATGGCCTGCCGGCGCTGGTCGGTCACCCCTCTCGCTCCCCGGCCTGCCTCATCAACTCGCCTTGCTTTGCCGTCATCGATCTTCCTCCGCTGGTTCGCCGCGTGCGGCAGCCAGCCATTTATAGAAGTCATAGTGACTGAGCTTTGCGCGCTGGTGTTCAACTTCCTTCAGCACCGCGAGGGAGACAGCATCGGCGATGCTGTTGAGCCGATCAGGCGTGACTAGGCACGAGCGCGGCTCATTCCGTGCCGCCTGTCGGGCGAGGGATTGGAGCATCATCGGGTTACGCCCTTCCTGCCTTCTGGCTTTAGATCGACATGTCGATCGCACAACTCCACAACTACCCACTGAGGCGAATTCGTCTCAACGAGATAGCCATAGAGTTCATCGTCGCCGTGGTAGCGTTCGCTGACCGTGGCCTCACGGCGGCAGCGACGGCCATTCGAGTCCAGCGCCACGCACCGGCCTAGCTTCTTCTTCGTCATCTAGGGTTCGCCTTTCTGGGCCAACTCACCGAGCCATCATCCGCATGCAATCGATGAACGACGAGCCGTTAGCGCGGCATTCTCGCCAGATGGACACTTCGCAACCAATACCAGCCAAGAGAAGGACGACAATCAACATGGTCGCGCCTACTTGTTCAATCTTCATCGTGTCTCCTCGCCTTTCTGCGCGGGGATAGAATCAGTGTGAGAGTCCGCCTTTATCGCTTCGCTCGGGAGTGACGCGCTCGCTTCGCTGACTGGCACCGAGACACACTCGATCAGATCGCGCTTCTCCGGTGCGAGTTCTTCGCCCGAGTAATAACGTCGCAAATCCTCATCGGTGATGTCGCCCATGCCGATGTGTTCCGCCCATTCTTGGTAGTGGCTCATTTCTCCTCCTGCTGCGCGGGGGCGGGAGGGAGCGGCATCCAGTGCGTGGGGTCTGGATAACGCGATTCGTAATCTACAAACCCGTCTCCGTCGCTCAGCCACGCAATCGTTATCGACTTGTGGCTGTGCTTTCCGAAGAACACTAGAACGGGCTTATTGCGCTGCGGAAGCTCCGTCTCTATCGGTTGCCACGCCTGCCCCGACGAGGACGCACGCTCAACCACCATCACGCCGTTGATCGCTTTCGATAATTACTCTCGCGTTGCCTTTAGCTCACTGATCTCCTGCGTGGCCTGCGCCAGTTGCGCTTCGGCCTTGTCGCGGGCTTTTATTTGATGGTTTGCCTGTGCTTCCCAAATCTGACCAGCGGCCTTCGCAGAGTCGCACTCATCTCTCAGAAGGGCGATCTCCTGGTCCTTGGCGGCGAGGAGGGCCAACGCCGCAGCGCCGGATTTCAGGGCGGCGATAAAGGCCACGTCGTATTCAGTGACGGGCGCGTGGGTCTGGGCGGCGGATTCCAATATAGCCGCCTGTTCCGTCTCCTGCGGGTGGGGCTGATCGACGGGGGTAATGGATAAATTACACAAGCGACACCGCAAACACTCACCCGGACGCTCTCCAAGTAACGGCGTCGTGCACTTACACTGCTCTAAGGGGACACGGAGCGTGGCGAGTTCGGCTTCCGGTCGCTGCCCTTCGTAGAGCATGAATCCAGCGGTGAGGGCACCATCCAGATCGGCGACGCGGTAGCACTCTTCGTGCATGCGCCAATCCTGCTTCTCGCCCTGCCAGTAACCGTAGTTGTGGGCGTGCGGGCTCCAGCCTTCAATGGATTCGCCGCACCATGCGCAGCGAACCGTCAGCGGGTAATTTGTCCGGTGGTGAACCTCGCAATGGTTGCCGACTTCTTCATCGACCTCCTGCTGATCGACGGGGGCGGACTCGGCTCGCACGGCACACGCAAATTGGTCAATGTGTGGCCCAAGTTCTTGATAGACCGTAGCCGGATTCAGTCCAGCCACATGCGCGATGGCCGTCAACAGATCATCAAACGGCTTCACAAGTTTCGCGTCTGAACTCGCCTGTTCCACGGAGAGGGGCGGTCGATCCTGATCGAGAGAGGGTTGTTCGTTTGAAAGTTTGCTCATATCGCTGCGCTCCTGCGCGTAGTGTCCGCTCGCTCCGCATCCGATACCTGGTTGCCGCTGCCGATCGGCGGACTCACTCGCTTCAATAATCCGGCTTCGATGGCGCGTTCCGCGGCGAGGTTGCCAACCTCGATACCGTCCATCAAAGACTGGAAGCGATCGTCGGCGTATTGCTTCGCTGTGATGAAGAACAAGTCTCCGGACTCCAGCCGCCTGAGAATCCTTTGCGCAACATCGAAGTGAACTAAGTTGCACGTCTGGTGCGTGCAGACATCAATCACATGTCGCATCGCGGCAACGGCGTCGTCGTGCGATAGCTGCGGTGTCTCTGAAACGGAGACACCATCGACCGCCGTGAGGCTTGTGCCGCCATGATCTTTTTCTTCCTCTTGTTTACTCATGGGCGGGCCTTCGCGTGCGAGAGGGCGGCACGGGCCTTGATGCCGAGCGCATCGTATTTGTGATTGTTCAATGGCGTTCCGGGCGCATCAACGCGCAACGCTTCCAGAATTTCCTCCAGCGCCTCGACTAAGGCGACGTGGCTCCGAAGGGCGGATGCGCCCATCTCCACGTTCTCGGCGATGCGCTCTGAGCCGTCCTTTCGATACAACTCTGCAATGATGTCAAGGCAACCAGCCGCCTGTTGTGCGCGTTCGTCAGGTGGTGTCGGCGTCGGGGGTGTCTGATCCTGTTCACTCATGCGCGTTTCCTACGAATATCCACCACGTCAGCCACCTTCCGCGCCCGAGACTTCTTGGGCCGAAACGCCTTCGACCAGGTGTACGTCGGCTCAGGACGTATCCCGAGATACCGATAGGTTTCCGCTTCGTAATGCTTCGCCCGCGCATCGCTCCAGTTGGCAATGAACAGCGCGTCATCTTGAGCGTTTGGATCGTACTGCCAGAGCTTCATCGTCCCTGTCTCCATCGCCCGTTCTGGAAGTCGTGATCGAGGGTGCCGTGCTTGAGAAGATGAATTAGGTTCACGCGGTGAACTCCATCGGTAACGCGCCTTGGCATAATCGCTTCGCGGCAAGTTCGCAATAACGTTCCTCGCGCTCAATACCAATCGCCATGCGTCCAAGCTGCTTCGCGGCAACGAGTGTGGTGCCGCTTCCCATGAACGGATCGCACACCGTCCCACCCGGCAGCGACCAGTAGCGCATCAGAAACAGCGCGTGGGACATCTTGCGCGGACA
>JBEGQI010000106.1:0-62105 GCA_041181065.1 Verrucomicrobiota bacterium
CGCATAGCCCACGCTCAACACGCCATTGGAATATCCGATGGCATAATTCGTCAGACCCGACCCCTCCACCAACGCAGCCGTGATCCCATAGCTCCCCACCGGCGCGTTGCTCACCGACCCGCCGCTCGCAAGCACCACGTTCGTCACGCTGTCCCCGTTCAACAGCCCACTCACCGTATACGCCGTCGGGTTCAAGGTCACACCGTAGTTCTTGTTCGTGCTGACTGTCGTGATCAACAGACCAGCGGCGTTCACGCTCAGCGTCCCATTGCTGTAGCCAATCGCGTAGTTCGTCAGGCCAAGGCCCGAAGCCGTGCTCGGCGTGATCAGATAACTTCCAACCGGCGCATCAGCCGACGCGCCCGCGCTTGCCAACGTCACGTTGGTCACGCTGTCGCTGTTTAGCAATCCGTTGACGTTGTAAGTGCTCGGCACAAGCGTGACCCCATAGGTCTTGTTCGTGCCCTGTGCCGTGATGAGGAGACTTGCCGGATTCACCGTCAACACGCCATTGCTCAGGATCACGGAATAGTTGGTAAGGCCGACGCCTTCGATGACGCTCGCCGTAATGACATGCGCTCCAGCGGGCGCTGTCGCCGCGCTACCGGTGCTGGTCAACACGACGTTCGTCACGCTGTCCGAGTTCAGCAAGCCGGCGATGGAATAGTCGACCGGATTCAACGTGGCCCCATAAATCTTATTCGTGCTGGCGATGTTGACGAGCAGGCTCGCCGGATTAACGGTCATGGTCCCACTCGCATAAGCAATCGCGTAATTCGTCAAACCGACACCTGCCGCAGCGCTCGCAAGGATCGTGTAGCTGCCCGCTGGTGCGCTGCTCGCACTGCCCGCCGATGTGAGCGCAACGTTGGTGACACTGTCACCGTTCAATAATCCAGCGACGGCATACTCCGTGGGGCTGAGAGTCGCGCCGTAAACCTTGTT
The DNA here is from genome assembly GCA_041181065.1 of Verrucomicrobiota bacterium. GTDB lineage: Bacteria > Verrucomicrobiota > Verrucomicrobiia > Limisphaerales > DSYF01 > DSYF01. The sequence goes on from JBEGQI010000106.1 coordinate 946, forward strand.
CGTGCTAGCCGCAGTGATGAGCAGGCTGGCGCTATTCACGGTCAGAGTGCCGTCGGTGTATCCGATGACGTAATTGGTCAGGCCGAAACCGACAGCCGCACTCGCCACTATTGGATAGCTGCCGACGGGCGCGTTGCTAACGCTGCCGGAGCTGTTGAGTGTCACATTGGTAACGGCGTCGCCGTTCAGCAGACCCGCGACCGCATAGGCCGTTGGGTTGAGCGTGCTGCCGTAAGGCTTGTTTGTGTTGCCCGCAGTGATGCTCAGGCTGGCGGCGTTCACCGTAAAGGTGCCGTTGCTATAACCGATTGCGTAATTCGTTAGTCCGCTGCCTTGGGCCAGGCTTGGAGTGATGGAGTAACTCCCGACCGGCGCATTGCTCACACTGCCCAAGCTGGTGAGCGCAAGGTTGGTCACACTGTCTGCATTCAATAGCCCGATGACGGTGTAGGTCACCGGGGCGAGCGTCGAACCATAGGTCTTGTTCGTATTGCCAGCGGAGATAAGCAGCGCCGCCCCGCTCACCGTCAACGCGCCGTTGCTGTAACCGATGCTGTAATTGGTCAACCCCAAGCCTTGGGCGCCACTCGCGGTGATGGGATATGTCCCGACCGGCGCCGTGTTGATTGCACCTGCGCTGTTCAAGCTGACATTGGTTACGCTGTCGCTGTTGACCAAGCCCGCAACGGTGTATGCCAGCGGAACGAGGGTGGACCCGTAAATTTTGTTGGTGCTGCCCGCAGTGATCAGCAGGTTGGCCGGGCTGACGGTGAGCGTGCCGTTGCTATAGCCGATGGTGTAGTTCGTCAGGCCATGGCCCTGGGCCGAGCCCGGCACAATGCTGTAGGAACCCACCGGAGCGTTGCTCACCGAGCCGGATGTCGTCTGGAGAATATTGGTGACGCTGTCGTTGTTGAGCAGCCCCGACACGCTGTAAGCCAGCGGAACGAGGGTGGACCCGTAAATCTTGTTCGTGTTGCCCGCAGTGATCAACAGATTGGCGGCGTTCACAGTCAACGTGCCGTTGCTGTAGCCGATGGTGTAGTTCGTAAGGCCGACGCCCAAGGCTGCATTCGGAACGATGGAATATGCGCCGACTGCGGCATTGCTCACGCTGCCTGCGCTCGCCAGCGTCAGATTGGTCACGCTGTCACCATTGAGCAGCCCGGCAACAGTGTAAGCACTTGGGTTGAGTGTCGCACCGTAAGTTTTATTGGTGCTACCAGCAGTGATGAGCAGGCTGGCCGAATTCACGGTAAGCGTGCCGGCAACGTAGCTGATCGCATAATTTGACGCGCCCAAACCAATGGCGTTGGTCACGGTGATCGCGTAAGCGCCGGCAGGCGCATTGCTCAACGCCCCCGCGCTGGCGAGCGTCGCGCTGGTCAGCGTGTCGCCATTGACGAGCGCACCACTGGTCACAGTGAACTCGGTCCCCGCGAAGGTCCGTGTCACACCATAAACTTTGTTGGTGCTGTTGGCCGTTACCGTAAGCGGCGCGGTCGTCACGGTGAGCGCGCCGGTGACGTAGGTAATCTTGTAATTGCTCAGCCCCGACCCGGTCGCATTGGTGGCGGCAATCGGGTAGGCGCCGATGGGCGCGGTGTTGGTGGCCCCGGCGCTGGACAGGGTGACGTTGGTGATAGTGTTGCCGTTGAACAGTGTTCCGGAAGTGAGCGCAAATTCAGTGCCCGCAAAGGTGCGGCTCGTGCCGTATACCTTGTTCGAATTGCTGGCCGTCACGGTGAGCAGTGCATTGGTGACGGTCAACGTGCCGTTGTTGGTAGTTATCGTGTAGTTGCCCAGCTTGTTGCCCGGATCGTTCAACGTGAATGTGATTGGATAGGTGCCCAGCGGGCTATTGGTCGTAGCGGTCGTCGTGAAATTCGCTGTGATGTTATCCCCCGCCTGCAAGCCGACGATGCTGCCGGTAAGCACAGGGTTGGTCAGGCCGTAACCACGGCTGAAATTGCTGGCCGTGATGGTGAGCGGAGCGGGATTGACTGTAAGTTGGAAATTGGTGCTCGCACTCAACTGTCCATCGCTGACAGTGAGCGTGAGGGTTGCGCTCCCCAACTGGTTCGAAGAAGGCGTGACGGTGACCGTGCGGTTAGTGCCGCTGCCGCCGAACACAATCCCATTGGCGCTGACCAAGTTGGTGTTCGACGACGACGCAGTGAGCACAAGATTGGACGCGGCCGTTTCCGCATCGGTAATGGTAAATGGAATCGCCGCCGTGGCCGTGTTCACCGTTGTAACGCGGTTGCTGATGGCCGTGATGGTCGGCGCGCTGTTGGTCACGTCCGTGTATACCGCGAGGCTCCAACCATTCGAAATCACGCCTGACCCGGTGGTCCCGGCACCATTCAAGATGTAGAGAGACCACGTGCCGTTGGGCGCGCTGCCGATAAAGGTGGACATGTCCGCCGCATACGGACCCGCGGGCGCTGGCGAAGGGAAGGTGCCGTGGCCAAAGTCCGCCGATTTGTAGGTGCCGGTCAGGATTGTGTAAGGATAAGGCGGCAACGCGTATTGCGTCGTGTCATCGATCGTAACGGTATAGTTGTTCGCCGAACCGCCACCAGCCTGGGACATGAAGACCGACTTCTGTCCCCCCGGGCCGACAAGCAACATTTCCAAGTCGTGCGGAAACGAGTGGGTCAAACCTTTGAAAGTGACGGATACCTTCGTGATGTTGCCAAGCAAACCTGAAACCACGTTGGTAAGTGGATAGGCCGACGCGACGTTCGTTTGCGGCAGGGTGATCAATGCCGGCTTGTCAAATACACCAACTCCCGTGCCGCTGGGCAGCACCGTCAGATCGAAATCAGTGCTGGATGTGTTCACGCCGTCACTGACGGTGACCGTGATTGTCGTAACGCCGGTCTGACCATCAGCAGGCTGCACAGTGAAAGTCGTCACCCCGCTATTGAAGATGACGAAGTTGCTGTTCGGAACGAGGTTCGTGTTGGATGAGCTGGCCGTGATGATTAAGCTGCCAGTGGCGGTTTCGGCATCACTGACCGTGATGTCAAACGGTCCAACGGCGCGGCCAACCAGCGTCGTGCGGTTGGCGATGGGTGAAATGACGGGCGGGAAATTGCCACTGTTGTAAACGTTGAGATAACCCGTAGATACGGCTGCGAATGAACCGGACGTGGCGCGGACCTTGCCAGTGCCTGGCGCCGTGCCGGTGAATGTGGCGCTGCGCGAATCGCCCGCAACCACCAAGTTGCTGGCCACCACGCCGCCCACTGTGTTGGCGAGCGCCCATGAACTGGCGACCACGTTACTGACGAAGTTTCCGTAGGCATCGCGCGTGATGGTGTAGGCCGTCAGCGGTGTGCCGATGAGCAGTGTTTGATTGGAGATGACCGTGCCCGAACCGTCGGCGGATGTCTCCAAGCGCAGCTGCGTTGCCGGTGAACTGACTGTGAGCAGGAAGGTGTTCGTCGCTGACAATGTGCCGTCACTGACCACAACCGTGATGGTGGAATTTCCCGCCAGTGCCGGCGTGGGCGTCACGGTCACGGTGCGATTGGATCCAGAGCCGCTGAAAACAACCGCACTGTTAGGAACGAGATTGGTGTTTGATGAAAAGCCGGTGACAGTCAGGTTGGAGATCGCCGTGTCGAGGTCATTGATGGTGAACGGCATCGGGCCGGTATTGGCGCTGACAGGAATAGACTGATCCAGAAGGTCAGTAAGCGTGGGCGTCTGCGGGCCGGTGATGGCCGTCTGAATGTTCAACACCCAACCGTTTGAAACGATGCCGGAGTCGTTGGCCCCATGATCCTTCACATAAAGCAACCAGTTGCCGTTGGCCGAAACGCCATTGAAGCCGGCCAGGTTCGTGAGATACGGACCGGTCGGAGCGGGAGCTGGATAAATCGCGTTGGTGGGAAACGCCGACGGCAGATACGTGACGGAAGTAAGGCTCGTATTGGTTGGCATCAAGCTCGCGCCGCTGTTCGTCAGGTTGAATGAAACGCCGCTGACCGCGCCCGACCCTGCATTTTCCATCAAGCGCAATGCTTGACCCCACGGCGAAACCAGCAGCATGTCAACGTCTCTGGTCCACGTATGAGAGAGCCCCCGGATACGCACGGACAAATTAGTGATGGTGCCGCCAAGGCCAGAGACGGTGTTGGTGGAGGGATATGGATTGGCAGTGCCGATCAAAGGAACGGTGATTGCGGCAGTGTTGCTGAACGCTCCCGTGCCCGCCGCCAACTGGCTGACAAAAAGTTGGAAACTGTTGCTGGTCGTGGTAGTGCCATCGCTGACCAACAGTCGAAGTGTAGCCGCCCCAAACTGCCCGGAGGCAGGCGCGAGCGTTACCGTCCGGTTTGAACCACTGCCGCCAAAGGCGATGTTGTTGGTCGGAATCAAAGTCGGGTTCGACGAAAGCGCCGTGAGCACCAAGCTGGAGGGCGCCGTCTCCAGATCAGAAATGGTGAAAGGAATCGCCGCCGTCGGCGTGTCGATCGTCGTCACTTGATCGCTGATCGCGCTGATGGTTGGAGCCGCGTTGGACGAATCCGTGGTGATCGCAAGGCTCCAGCCGTTCGAGAGAACACCCGACCCGGTTCCTGCGGGGTCGTTAACAATGTAGAGCAGCCAGTTACCGTTGGGTGAAACGCCCGCGAACGGAAGCAGGTTCGTGCTGTAGGGACCAGCGGGTGCCGGAGAAGGAAAGGTGCCATTACCAAAGTTGGCTGATTTGTATGTGCCAGTGAGGAGGGTGTAAGGGCTCGGCGGCAACTGATACGTGGCGGTCTCATCCAACGTCACAGTGACATTCGTTGTGGGGCCGCCGCTGACGTGGGAGAAGAGCGCGCTCTTCTGCCCGCCCGGACTGACAAGCAGCATTTCCAGATTGTTTGGTGCCGTGTGGGTCAGGCCTTTCAAAGTCAAGGTCACCGATGTGATGTTGCCGACCATGCCGGAGACGACATTGGTCGAAGGATAGACGGAAGCAACGTTCGTCAGCGGGAACGAAAGCACACTGGTGGCGTTGAATATTCCCGTGCCGGGCGGGGCAGCGATCACGGTGAAATTGAAGTTGGTGCTGGTCACGTTCAAACCGTCGCTGACGCTGACGGTGATGACGCTTGAGCCTACCTGCCCATCCACGGGTTGGACCACCAAGGTCTGCACGCCACTGTTGAAAGGGATAAGGTTCGCATTCGGCACGAGATTGGTGTTCGAGGAGCTTGCCGAAAGGATGAGACTGCCCGTAGGCGTTTCGGGGTCGCTGATAGTCAGGTTGAACGGCCCAGCCGCACGCCCGATAAGAACTGTCTTGTCGGGGATGGCTGCGATGGTTGGCGGCAGGTTGCCTGAACTGACCGTCAGCAAGAATCCCCTGCTGTTGGTCACAGCCCCGTCGGTCGCAAAAATGGTGATCGTGCTAACACCCGCTTGATTGGCATTGGGCGTAACGCTGACGGTGCGATTGGTTCCGCTGCCGCCGAAAACGATGTTGTTGGTGGTTACCAAATTTGTGTTCGAGGAAGATGCGAAGAGAACGATGTTGGAAAGCTGCGTGTCTGGATCATTGAGATAGAAGCCAATCGGCCCCGTGCTGGTGTTCGTCAGAATCGTGCGATTGGTGAAGTCACCGATGAATGGGCCGGTGGCGGTAGCGATGAGCAGGCTCCAGCCGTTGCTGATGACTCCGTTGTTTCCGGCGGTATCATCGTAAACGTAGAGCATCCAATTGCCATTCGGCGAAGCGCCGTAGAAGGATGACAATGCGACCGGCGAATTCGTCCAAGTCGCCCCGGGATAGAAGTTCGTGGACTGGAAATTGGCAGGCCGCAACGGCTCTGACCATAGATCATAGTCCTGCGGCAATGCGTAGAACAGATCGTCATCGAATGTGACCGTCACGTTCGTGCATTTGCGGTTCTGCCCGGAAATCTCGGAAAACAGCACAACCCCTGCGCCGGAAGGTGAAACGAGCAACATGTTGACGTCCTGAATGCGATCATGCGTAAAGCCGCTGAACGTCATGGTCATGTTGGTGATCCAGCCGCTCATGCCGGTCACGGTGTTGGTCGAAGGATAGGGCGACGCAGATCCCGCCACATTAGCCACTCCGGGAATTTGAATCGCATTGGTTTGAACAAACCGGCTGTAACCGGATGGAACGCCGGTGGCCGTGAAGAGAAAGCTGTTGGTCGCCTCCAGCCCGGACTGATCGCGGACAATGATGCTGATAGTGCTCGTTCCAGTCTGCCCCAGCTTTGGTGTGACTGTCAGATACCAAGTATTGAACGCAACCCCGAAGAAGATGTTGTTCGTCGGAACGAGGTTGGTGTTACTCGAAAGCCCGCGCAACACCAGGCTCAATTCCGGCGTTTCGGCATCAGCCACGGTCAAATGATAAGCATCCGTCGGACGGTCGATCACAACGGTCTGATCCGGAATCGCAGCGATGGTGGGTGCTGCGGCCTGCACAGCAATCGCTCCGAAAACCAGTCCTATGAACGCCCACCCAAACTGGCGCAACCAGTTGCTTAGAGCCTTTGGCTTAACCCACAGTTGTGTCGGCGACTTGATGCTTCTGCTCTGACTCATTTTATGGACTAAATGCTGTTGATTCCATCCGCCTAGGCACATTTACGGCGAAACACGAAACCACCGTCCGGGTTTTAACGGACGGCAGTTTGAAGATAGTTCAATGAAGACTCTTGTATACTTGCACAAAAGTGGCACGCCTCCCGGGGGCGGGCTTGGTAATCACTCGGTCCAGAAGAAGTTGCGGTCAATCTGGCTCGTGCGAATGAGATATTCCAGTTGCTTCAGACGGGTAAACGTCCGGAACTGGAAAGTCTCCGACGCCATGTCGATGCGTTTGAACAAGGCCGCCAACTGCTCAGCTCCCCGCTTTGCATCCCACTCACATTTGAAGCCAGGCAGGTGCTTGCGAATCTTGTCGAAGTTGACGCGATAGCTCCGGTTGTCCGCGCTGGAGTCGCCGAACGAAACCTGACAACCCGGGAACGCGGCGCCCACGATCTCGGCGATTTCACGGACGCGATAATTATGCGCCCCATCACCGACGTTGAAAACCTCGTTATGGATCGCCTCTTTCGGCGCATCGAGCACGGCAATAAGCGCACGCGCGATGTCCAACCCGTGGACGAGCGGGCGCCAAGGCGTGCCGTCGCTGGTCATCTTGATTTCCTTTGTCGTCCACGCCAGGCCGGCAAGATTGTTTAATACGATGTCAAAACGCATGCGCGGTGACGCGCCATACGCTGTCGCATTGCGCATGAAGGTCGGTGAAAAATCCTTCGTCGCCAGCGGCATCACATCACGCTCCACGTAACTCTTGCAAACAGCGTAGGCTGTCTGCGGATTTACAGTTGATTTTTCTGTGACGAAGTCCTGGTCGGCCACGCCATATACACTGCATGAGGACATGTAGAGAAAGCGCTTCACGCCGGCTTTGCGGGCCAGCTCGGCAAGATGCACCGAGCCCTTGTGGTTGATATCATACGTGATGTGCGGCGCGAGCTGACCCAGTGGATCATTCGAGAGCTCGGCCATGTGAATGACTGCGTCCACGCCGGCAAAATCCTTCGCCTCCACGCTCCGCAAATCCTTTGCAATCGTTTGCGGCGTGCTCCAGCCCGGTTGATAGAGCATCCGCTCCTTGTAAAATCCCGTATCAAGACCAATGACTTCGTAGCCGCGCCGCATCAATTCAGGGACCAGCAACGAGCCTAGGTAACCTTCGCTTCCAGTGACACAAATACGCATGTTGTTTCCTTTTCTAGTGTGTTGTTTGTTTGGTTAAAAAATCAGTGAGAGTGTCCACAGTTTGATGAACCGCCCGCCGAGGATGGGGCGGAAGCCGGTTCGAGCCAGATGGCGCGCCAGTATGCATAGATGGCCCGCGGGCAGAACAGGCGACATTCGCTGTAACGCCCCTCGCAAACGCCACCTTCGAGGATGTAGCACGGCGTCTTGAACTCCTGAAACTGTCCGTTCTTTTCGTTGACGATTTTGGTGACCCGTTTGTGAATGCGGAAAACCCGGCCGCAATGCGGCACCATTTCCGCGTCAAAATACATCCCCTTGTTCTTGTTGTGCTCATCGAGTGTCTTGAGAATTTCGTCGTAGCTCTTCACGCGGACCCACTCGCCTTCCTGGAACTCTTGATCCGTGCCCGGTGTTTTCTGGCCAAACGGAATCACACCCTTCTTGCGGGGATATGGATAACCACCCCGCAACGAAATTGTGGCATCGTAAAGCCAGAACATGAACCGGCCCACCCCGATGCCTGCGTTGGCGAGTCCTTTGTAAGACATGTAGAGCATGCCACAGGACCAGCGCCACAGGCTGACGTTTCCGGACGTGAGGTCTTCGATGTATTGACCAGGCGAATACCACGGCAACGGCTCCGTCGCCGCCGGCAGCAGTGTGATCTGGCAGGCGAAATTCGGACCGCCATTGACCCGCGTTGCGGCTTGAACATCGGCCTCCGTGCAGCCCGCGCCAGCGGTCGCAGGAACACCAGAATTTTTAGCGCCAGCAGGCTTCAACCAAGCCAGTTTCCAGAAAATCAAACAACCTGCCTGACAGCCTTGATGCGCTGAGCCATCACAACGATTGTCTTCCAGATGCACACAGTCTTTCATCCGGCGGCCCTTGTAATCGTTCACCGTGTCGCAGGTCTTGTGGGCGCGTTTGAAAACCCGCAGCCGCTGGCCGCAATAGGCAAACATCTCCGGCATGAAAGGTAGCCCCTCCAGCTTTCCTTCCTTGTCGAGCGTCCGGAGTATCTCCTCCTTGCTGCGCACTTCCACCCAATCTCCCGCACTCAATTTGTTCATGCTCATATGTGTAAATCTTGGATCGCTTCTGAATTCAAAATCATGAGGCCTTGGCACCCGCTCCTCGCGCAACTGTCGGGGACGACGTGCGCGCCATCCCGAGCCGGGCACGCAACGGGCCGGTCCACCGAAGCACGCGCCGCCAGCACGGCATCCAGAGCACCGACAGCCGGCAAAAAAACTTCTGGCCAGCCGGTAATGGCGAGTGGCTGATACCGCGATAGCTCTCGACCCAGAAATCCAGCCAATGCGGCAGCACCATGCCAGCCTTCGCGGAGGGATCGTGCCACGCCAGTAGCTGCTTCGCCGACAAGTGAAGATTCTTCGCGCTGCCCTGATGTCGGCGCTGTTGGTAAAGAATTTCCGGGATCTCCCGGAATCCGCCGAGCAACGAAAGTTCCAGCAACAAAATGTGGTCCGCTTCAAAGCGTCCCATCAGTCGCGTCTTCCGCAATGCTGCTGAACGGATCATGCCCCACAACGGATTCGCATACTGACGCGTTTTGATCAGGGACGCCATCCGCCGAACGGGATTCGCGGTAGCGCCATCGAAACTGTCCGCCGACACATCAATGACTTGACCAGCGTCATCGATGATCTCCGCCCGCGAACACACCAGCACCGTGTTGGCGGGCGCCTTGTCAAACTCCTCCAAGCAGCGACGGACCAGCGTGGGCGCGAAGGTGTCGTCGTGAGAAGCCCATTTGAAAAATTCTGCCCGCGCCAGTTCGAATACCCGCCGATAATTACCGGTCGCCCCGATATTTTTCTCGTTGCGATAATACCGGATGCGCGCGTCACGCGCGGCAAACTCACGGCAGATCGCCTCGGTGCCGTCCGTCGAGGCATTGTCACACACGATCAGCTCGAAATTGGAAAAATCCTGACGCAAGACACAATTCAGCGCCGCGCGGAGATATTTCTCCCCGTTATAAACCGGCAAGCCAATGCTGACGCGCGGAATGCTCATGCGGGGGTTGATTCGGGTTGGACCGTCGAATCCGACTTGGGCTTACGGTGCAAGATCTGGCCCATCAGGTCCGTGTAGAAAGCCCGCTGCCCAAGCACGAATAACAACACTACAGCGAACACGACGATGACTACCGCACTGCCCAATATAAGAAATGCCAGCGTCGGCAGCTTGTCGCCACCGAGATGTTTGAAACCTAATCCGGCGAGAGCCGCGGCCCCCGCCGCGATCGCAGGCACACCCAGCGTGCGCCAGAAATCGCGCACGCCGATACCCGTGCCATGAATAGCCCACGTCGTCAGCGGGAAAAGCAATGCCCCCATGGCAATGGAATAGCCGATGGCAACACCAATCGGCCCCCACGCGCGACCGATCCACATGCCCGCCACCACCACCGGCGCGATCACGAAAGCCATGAACAAACTGCGTTTTGCCCGGCCGGTCGCGTAGAGCAACCAGCCCATCGGATTCATCACGCTGACGACGATTTGCGCGGGCGCCAGCATCTGGAAGATTGGGGCGCAATCGACCCACTTCTTGCCGAGCAAAATAGTGACAACCTCCGAGGGATAGATACTGCATACCACCATCAGTGGTAGCGTCATCGAAACAACCACTGCCATTCCCCTCAGAAACGCCTTGCTCAATCGGCCCGGGTCGCCCTGCAATTTGGAGAGCGCCGAAAAGGCCACATTAAAAATGGCCGACTGAAGTTGCATCGTGGGAAGTGAAATTAGTGACGATGCGCGATTGTAGAGGCCGAGCAAGGCCGTGCCCATGCGTCCAATGATGAGTTTGTCGGCGCTGTAGTAGGCAAGATACACAATGATGTTGTTCAGCGAGGACGTTCCCCCGAATTGCAACATGGACTTCACCCCCGCGCCCCGCTTCGGCAGCCCCGGCACCCAACGCACCGCCAACCAAGCCCCGACCGAGCCGACCAATGGAATCAGAACAGCCTGCGCCACCAACGCCCAATAACGGCAGCCAAGCTTGGCCATGACGATCGCCGCCCCCGAACTCACCACCAGGACGCAGATGTCAATCAATGCAATTGCCTTGAATCGCATGAAACGCTGAAGCAACGCCTGATGCTGCACCCCCAACCCGGAGAAGAAAAACCCCGAACTTGAAACGACAATTGCCCAAAATACCCGCGGCTCTTTGTTATACCATGCCAGCGCGGGCGCCAGCGCCGCCAAAGCGATCATCAGCACGATGCCGATGACCACATTGACCCAGAACAGGCTCGAGGTCTGTTCGTGCGTGATCTTTTCACGCTGCACCGTAGCCATGCTAAGGCCACCATCCTTAAACAAATTGCATACCCCGGTGACAGCCAACACCATGGCCTGCACGCCATAGTCTTCATCAGACAACAACCGCGCCAAGACCATGATGGCCCCGGTCTGCAACACGAAGCGCAGCCCTTGCGCCACCACTGTAATGGCGCCGCTGCGGACGGACGACTTCTTCAAGTCGCCCGCCGCCGCTCCATGTCCGCTGAACAATTGTTCGCGCAGCTGTTGTTGATGAGTCATCTGGCGCACGGGTTGCACATCATGCCGGACCATTGACGCTTACGCCTTCCACACCTGACCAGGCTTGGTGTTGATGCCGTTCATGGCGTTGCGCGTGTCCACGATGCAATCGGCCCATTCGGCGAGCTGCCCGTAATTTACATTCGCGTGATTTGTTGCAATCAGGACCAAGTCATATGCGCCAATCACTTCACGTTTCCACTCGACCGATTTCACACCGGTCCAATGGGGATGCTCGCGCGTGGGTTGGATGACCGGAACATATGGATCGTAAAACGCAACCTCCGCGCCACGCCCCTTGAGTAAGTCCATCAGCACAAAGCTCGGCGACTCGCGCTGATCGTCCACATTCGGTTTGTAAGCGAGCCCGACGAGCAACACCTTGCTGCCCTTGACTGGCAGCTTGCGGTCGTTGAGTGCGTCGGCCACCTGATGCACGACGTATTGCGGCATGGCCGTGTTGATTTCACCGGCGAGTTCGATGAAGCGCGTGGCCTGACCATATTCGCGAGCCTTCCAAGTCAGATAGAACGGATCGATCGGAATGCAGTGTCCGCCAAGGCCAGGGCCGGGGTAGAAAGCCATAAATCCGAACGGCTTCGTCTTTGCGGCGTTGATGACCTCCCAAACATCAATGCCCATGGCAGTGTAAACCACCTTCAACTCATTCACGAGGGCGATGTTCACGCCGCGGAAGGTGTTCTCGAGCAACTTCGTCGCTTCTGCCGCGCGGCAGGAAGACACCGGCACGATGGTCTTGATGGCCTCTGAATACAGCGCCATCGCCTTCTTCAAGCAGACCGGCGTGAAACCGCCAACCACCTTCGGAATTGTCGCGACCTTGCTATCGGGATTACCCGGATCTTCGCGCTCGGGCGAGAACGCCAGATGAAAGTCTGTCCCAGCCTTTAGCTTCGAGCCCGCTTCCAACACTTCGCGCAAATCTGTGTCAGTGGTGCCCGGATAGGTTGTGGACTCCAGCACCACGAGCGTCCCCTTTTGCAAGTGCGGCGCGATGGCTTTGCCGGTTTCGGTAATATACGAAATGTCCGGCTCACGATTCTTATTCAGCGGCGTCGGGACGCAAATCACCACCGCTTCCACTTCGCGGATGCGGCTGAAATCTGTTGAGGCTGTGAACGTGCCGGCCTTGACCGCCGCCGCCACATCCTCAGGTTTGATGTGCTTGATGTAGCTTCGCCCCTGATTCAACAGATCCACTTTTTGCCCGTCGATGTCGAGACCCAGCACCCGCACGCCCGAGCGGGCAAATTGCAGGGACAACGGCAAACCGACGTATCCCAAACCGATGATCGCTATACTCATATCATTTCTATTGTTGATTTCCATTTAACCAAAACTCTCAAAAATTCCGTTTCACCAAACCGCGGGGCTCGTAGTTGCGGGGGCGTTTTTTTTCCTTCGATAACTGCTCATAGTAAGCAATGGTCTGCACGTGCCCGGCCTCCCAACGCGGCCAGCCTTCGGCATCCGGCGGCGGCAGCGGTCCAATGATGCGCCGCAACCAAAGACGGGCCCAGGCAAACGACTTCTTGGCCCAAACACAACAGTCGAACACATCCGCATGCTCCCAGTGATAACTCAAGTATGCATCCGTCCGCGCGTGCTTGCGCACCTCATCAAGCCAGCAGGCCCGCTGTAACCGCCGAGCATCTGGCAGGTGCAACACTTCGGCATTTGACGCATAGCCAATCTTGAAACCCGCCTCGACGAGCTGCCACCCAAACAGCGAATCCTCGCCCAGCCCGATCGCGCCCGGGCCGATTTCAGCATCGAAAGCGGGAACCTTGTCGAGCACGCGCCGCCAGAAACCCATGTTCGCGCCGATCAATTCGCGGTGTCCTTCACGTGGCTTCGCATCTTCGCTCGACGCCAGCCACCAGCGGTCCTTGGGTGTGAGCCATGGGCGCAGCAAGGTAGGCGCCAAGGTGATCTTTCCAGTCACGGCATCGAAACTCTGCAACGCCTCCACCATCTGCTCAATCCAATCAGCCGAGACCAACACATCATCATCGGTGAATAGCAGGAGGTTGCCCTTGGCATGCTTGAGGCCCGTGTTCAGCGCGTTCGCCTTGCCGCGCTTGGACTCATAAACATATCGGATTTCAACATTCGCGACACGTGCATCGCGGACAATCACAAGCGTTTCGTCCTGTGAGGCGTTGTCCACGACGACCAGTTCCACGGCCCACTCGGGGCGCAACCGGCACTTGGCCATGGCCGCGAGCGTTTCCCGCAAGCCCGCCGCGCGGTTGCAGGTGCAGATGATGATTGAGATGGCCAGCTTATCTGCCATGAGTTTTTACCGGGTTTACAAAAACGTCAGACGCGTCGAGGTTTTTCCCTCGAGCTGGAACATCGTCTTGTCCCAGATGCGCAGCACCCAGCTCTTGCATTGGTTGTAATAAACCGACACCGCCTTTGCGGCCGTCCAACCAAAGATCTTTTGAATGGGCCAGTATTTCCAAGAGATGCTAGGCGTGTGCAATTTTCCGCCGAGTGAAACTGCCAGCTCTTCGGCGCGCTTCACAATCGCAGGCATCTCGGGATAGAAAAACGGCAGGAAACGTTGCAGATAAGTGACGCAAGCAGCGCGAACGCGCAGGCTGTCTTCGACAGACCGGATGTATTGGATGTTCAGCTCCATCGAGTGAAACTGTGCCTCCATCTTCGCCGCCGAACGACCGATGTGACTGAGCCGGCTGGCTGGACTGATGCGATAGAACACCTTCGACTCGGGGACAAAACGAATCTGGCGACTGGCCATCATCACACGCGCGAAATATTCACCGTCATCATCGCCCAGCAACTTCGTGTTCCACGGGCCCGCCGCCAGCGAGAGCTCCCGGCTGACCAGCCAAGTCGCCGTTTGCATGTGCAGGTTCAACTCCAATTTACGCGTCATCCATTCGATCGGCGACAAATCGTTCCACAATGCCGTCGCCAGGAAGCGCGCCTTGTGCGGACGAAAGCGGAAGTAAGCCCAGCCCGAAGAATACAAGTTGCGCACGTCACCATCGCGCACCGCCGCGCAGGCTTGGCTTTCCACCTTCACCGGATTAAGCAAATCATCAGCGTCGAGCCATTGGATATAATCACCCCGGCTCAGGGCGAAGAGCGCATTACGTGTCGCCGCCGCTCCTTGATTTTTTTGAGTCACCACTTTTACACCTTGCGACTCGAACCGCCTGGCCACGGCCAGCGTGTCATCGGCGGAACCATCGTCCACCACTATGATCTCTTTGTGCGGCCACGTCTGCGCCAGCGCGGAATGGATTGTATCCGCAAGGAAGGGCGCGGCGTTGTAAGCTGGGATCAAAATCGAAACCAGCGGCAGTCCGCTGCCTGTGCTCGTTGCGTTGACTGAAGCGGAGTTGCTCATCGGGCAATCAATTCCGCGTAGGTGTGCTGCGTGATTTCCGCAACCTTCGTCCACGAGTAACGCTCATTCGCGTAGGCGCGGATGTCCGCCCTGCGCTGAGCAAGCTCACGGAAAATTTCACTGCCAAAATACTGTTCAATCGAGGCAGCAAGCGCCTTGGGATTGCGCGGCTCGCACACAAAGCCTGTCTTTCCCTCGACCACATCCTCGCGCAACGAGCCGACGTCGGTGACAACCACCGGCAAGCCGAAGCTGTAACCGAGAAATAAAACGCCGCTCTGGAACACGTCGAGGTAAGGCAGCACAAAAAGGTCGCCCGCCTTAAAATACTGTTCCACCTTCTCATCCGGAACAAACCCGATGTGCTGAAGGATTGCGCCCTGCGTGCCAGTGCGCTTGATGACTTCCTGCACACGCAGATAAAACTCGTCCGTGTGCTTGATGGGCCCGGCCACCAATAAGCGATATTCCGGATGGCGTTCACGGAGCAACGCCAGCGCTTCGACCAGCAAATCAAGCCCCTTGTAAGGCGTGATGCGACCGAAGAAGAGAAGAACTTTTTCCTCGGGCCCGATTCCCAACGCGGCACGGGCCTCGGCAAACGTCAAGGCCGTGTTGGGCAGGGTATTGTTTATGCCAAACGGAATGAGCACCGCCTTTTCGGCTGAAACTCCAAAATCTGTCATCAACTCGTCCTTCATCTTCTGCGTGTGAACGAAAATCTTCTGCACGAGCGAATACTGGATGCGCAATGTCAGCCGGTTCAAAAAGCTGTCCTTGTTGTCGCGCTTGCGGGTGTTGACATTGTGTGCGGTAAAAACCACACGACGACCACACAGCCGATAGAAGAGCATCAATGCAGTGCGGTCGAATAATTCGAACTTCTCATTCCACAACACGTGAAATACCGGCGCCTGGGAGCGCGCCGTATAAATCAACAGGCGCAAATAGAATTTGAGCACGCGCAGGATTTTCGCCGCCTTGCTGACATCCGTGCGCTGCGATCCGCGGAGGTTCAGGAAGCGAATCTCACGTTTGCCGTGCACGGCGGGGCCGTCCACGTCGTCGCTGCCGACAAAGTCGATTCCCAACCCGCGTTCCGACAGCGCCGCCGCCATGCCATGAGCATAGGGCTTGTCCTGCCCGCCAGTCAGCAAGGCCACGGTTGGCGCGATGTGTTCGACACCGCGACACCGGTCACAAGGTGACTCGAGCGCACAGCCGGCAATGGACGCAGCGTTCATGTCTGGAGCAGGCATGATTCTCCGAAGGAGTTGGATGCGGAATCAGCCGTTCACGGCCGCCAAAGTTTCATCCAGCACGGCCTGCAGCGGAATTGCATTTGTGGCCCGCACTTCAAAACCACGCTTGTAGAAAAATTCCCCCAGCAGCGGCGACACAAGTTTGCGCTGGATGCCGTAATCGAAAATCTCCCACGGGCTGGTGCAGTTGAAAATCGTGACGCAGGGGATGCCGAAGCCCAGTGCAAAGTGCATCGGCAGTGAATCGCCGCCTACGAGGCATCGGTGGTTGAATACATCGCCGAGATGTTCGAGCAGGGTGGGGCGGTTCGGCAGCACGTTAACCACTAGTCCGCGCGCCTTAAGCGCCGCAATCAAGTCCTCGTAATAAGCCCAATTCTTCATGGGCCAGACCGGGCCGGCCACCGGGGCTACAGCCACGTCGCCAGACAGTCCCGTTTTGGCCGGCGGCGGCAGGTAATATTTCTGTCCGGTGAACTTCAAATCAAGCCCCTCGAAGATGAGCTCCTGATACGAGGCGCGGTTTTCATATTTCAACTTGTCTGCCTGCACGCGGCCAAAACGGCTGATGAGGCTGAGATCAAACCAGCGCCTTGCGTCTTCGGAGTATGTGAGATTATTCGCGGCGTCCGCGTAGGCGCCGAAAAGCCGTGCGTGCTTGACCGTCTTCACGAAGTCCGCCACGTCAAGCGTGTCTTCAAGATTGACCACCAGATCGTAGCTGCGGTCGCGCGCCACCTCGCGCTGCTCCCACGAGAGCACACGCAAGTTGTCCCGCACGCCTTCCACGAGCACAACGCTCTTGGCAGCAGTGATCCAAGTCACTTCGCCCGGTAGCGTTCGCATCAACGTCGTTGTGCGCACGACATCGCCGGCGGCGCCAAGTTTAATGATTAATGTCCTCATACCTGTGATTGGGTTTCCGGCGCGACGCTTTGTGCGCAGGCGTTATCCGAGGTTGTCCTTTGAAAGACCGTCCGCTGCCCTTTTGGGGCGGGCGCAAACGGCGCTGAGTCTCGTGCTGTTATTGCACGTCCACGATGCTTATGTCCTGCGGCGTTGCCGGGGCTGATACGACCGAAGTCGGTTGCAGTGCCGTGCCTTTGTCGTTGGCAATTTCAGCTGCAGTCAAAGCCCGGTTGTAAATCCGGACTTCGTCGATGAGACCGGCCCAATTCTGACCGCTGTATGAATTGCCGCCAATCGTCAAGGCGTCCGTTCCAACGGAAATCAGCCCTGAAACTGCGCTGCTCGAAACGAGCGTGCCGTTGACATAAAAATTCATGGTCCCGCCATCGTAAGTCACGGCCAAATGCGACCACGTATTCGGCGTCAAAGCCGTGGGCGCATAGAGGTTGGCAGATGCTGGTGAAATATAAGCAGACGGGCCTTGCGTCGGGCTGGCCCCTTGCAACAGGTAGGAAGGCGCAAAGTCAGCGGGCGAGCCATTGGGTTTGAAAATCAGGTTCGCCCACGAAGCTGTGACGTTGGTGGGATAAACCCAAGCTTCCAAGGTCATTGCCGCCGTCAAATCCAGTGTTGCTGAATCCGCCACCGTCACCAGCGCACCGGGACCGAACGCCAAGGCTTTGCCAAATTTGCCCGCCGTGGACCAAGTGGCGCCACTGATGGTGCCCGAATTGCCCGTGCCCGAAAGGTCACTGACCGTGGTGCCGCTGCCCTCCTCGAATCCGTAGGCGGCCACGAGCCCGGTGCTCGGAACGACGGCATTGATGGCGATGGGGGCCGACGTAACAAAATTGGTTCCGTCGGAAACTGTCACCGTGACATTATAATTCCCCGCGCTCGTGTAAATTTTTGTGGGCGCGGCGAGCGTGGACGAGGTGCCGTCGCCAAAATTCCAGTTGAACGTCAACGTCGACCCCTCGGGATCAATTGATCCGGCACTGGTGAAACCAACCGTCAGCGGAACCGAGCCAGCGTAGGTGGTGGTTCCGATATTCGCCGTAGGCGGAAAATTGGTGGGAACGGAACTCACGAGAATTACCAGATTGGTCGAACTCACACTGTTGGTTCCATCCGAAACAGTGAGCCGGTTCGTGAACGTGCCCGCGGTTGAGAAGATGTGCGTGGGATTCGGCGTCGCGGCGCTTGTCCCGTCTCCAAAACTCCAGCTGTAGGTGAGCGTGTTGTTCTCAGGATCGGCGGTGCCAAGACTCGTGAATGCCACCGACAACGGCGCTACACCCAGCTTGGGCGAGGCGTTTACCGAAATGGTCGGCGGAAGGTTGGCCGGGCCGCTTGCCGGATCCTGACCATAAACATCGCGATAACCGGCGGGGATATTTGTATAACTGCTGGAATACGCTGGTGATGCGGGATCCACTGCGGGCCAAGGCAGATTGCCGAACCATGCAGGTTTGCCCGGCAGATAATACGAGGCCGGGATGTCACTTGCCGTGTAACCGTCCGGCACTATGCCGTTATTCGTGGTGGTCGCACTCGTCCAGTTGTAGGCCCGGAGCAGCGTGCTGCGGGACAGCGTGTCTGCGTATGGATTGGCGCTGCAACCCACGTCGCCATAGCCGAGGTAATAGACGTCGCCGCCATTATGACAGGTTGTTGTCTGGCCATAGTAATCCTCATACCAGGTGTTCACGCCGGTGGTGCCCAGCACGTTGCCGATGCTGGACGTATAACGATTGTGTGCGCTGGAAGAAAGTGCGCATTGCAAGCCGTAGGTCGGGCCGGCGGCCGGGTTGTAGCCGACAGCACGATTGCGCGCGGCGACGTTGTAAATGGAGCTGCCCCAAGTGTTGTCGATACCGATTGAGGGACAGTTATTCCCTTCGTATAGATTCATGTAGGGATGGCCGCCGTGTTGCAGCAAACCCTGAAGGATCACCTGATAGAAAGGAACCTGACCGGTCATCACATTGTAAGCCCAGACAGACCCATGTGATCCTGTCGGATTCATCGCCGTGTTGACGTTTTTGGAAATGTTGTTTTGCACCAGCAAACCCGCTGAGGCGCGCGACTCGATGCCGTAGTTGTCGACACCAACATCGCCGTCATACCAGCAGTGATCAATCTGGCAGCGCACCGTCCAATAGGGGCGCAAACATCCGTCCGCGTGACGCGAACCCACATGCGCTTTGATGCCATACATCCAGCACCCATATGCGACGTGGATTTGCACCGAGTCCGAGACTTCAAGATTCTCCACGCCAGAAAGGATGACCGGCTTGTTTGCGAACCGCCATGCTTGTGGGGCCAGAGAAGCGTTCCAGCTGGGCAGATACAGCGGCTCACTCAGGGTGATGGTGGTGCCATTGATGGCCTTGATCTGGTTGATCTGATATTGGTAGCGGTCGTGACCGTCGTTGGGATACGCAACCGAGGTGTAATTGTATCCGGCATATGTCCCGCTCGATGCGTTGCCCGCCGCGTCCGTGTCAGAGTCGTTCAGTTGATCAAGCACGATCAACTGTCCCACTGCATACCCGGTTGTATTGGCGATCGTGATAGAGGTCGCACCTTGCGAATATCCCGACGTCCAAGCGACGTGATTGCCAGTAGAGGGCGTCGTAGTTTCATTGTTCCACCACTGCCAGTTGCCGATCTGCACTGTCGGATGATCAGTGCTCTTCAAGACAGTCTGTCCCATGCCTGCCCCGCGCAGAGTGACACCATTGTTGAAAATATTGATCCGGTTGGCCCCAAGATCGTATACGCCCGCCGAGAGCTGAACCACTTGATTGCTCGGGCAGGTGTTTACCGCATCTTGAATCGTCTGGTAGGTCGCCCCGGCCGGGATGGTCTTGTAAATGGTGGTTCGATTTGGAATTCCGCCCGGCACACCGACAAGACCGGTCCAGCCAAGGCCAGCTGGCTTGCGGACCGCCGGCAGCGGGTCGCCCGCGGCAGCCGACTGAACCAGCGCGCCGACCAGCGCGGCGCTTAACATCAACATTAGACCGAGGCGGATTCTCGACGCAGAACAATTCATGCCTGACCAGAAAGCACCTTCTCTGCCATCAGCGCGATTCTTTGATTTGTCATCAACGATGATCGGTCTGGGAAAGGATTCATACCTTCCGGCTGTAAAAAACTTGGGCATATCTGTCATGTCTTTCGATGCGCATCTGTGCAGGAACACTCACCGTCGTATTCCTGATCGCAAAACTGCGTGCCGGACATTATGGCCATTTCTTTCACTGGCAAGAGCCGACACAAAGCGCGACGCCCACCCGAGACGATGGTTATGTGTGGCGATTGGGGTTTTCCGCATGACTGAAAAGAGTTTGCGCCCGGAAAGCCGCTCAAGCGCCTTGAACACCGTGAGAAAATTTTAATGGCTCCGTCGCTTCCAAATCAATCGTCTGCTTCTTTAGCCGCATGCGCGGCGGGACCAACACCGCGAGCAACAAGACGAACCAGACCAATGATAGGCGGTTGAAAATTGCTTCCGACATTCCATAGAAAATGGCCGCCAATAAGAACGCAAACCGCACTGCGCCAAGACTCACCCCGGCGAGCATCTCCCGTTTGATTCGATTTGCCGCAACCACGATCACCGCGAGAAGCAGGAACAACCCCACCACACCACTGTTCAGATACGTTTCGAGATAGCCGTTGTGCGCCTCGTTCAACTGGTAGCTGTAGCCCTGTGAAATCTTCAAAATCCGCTCGGGCGACCAAAAACTATAGTAGCCGACTCCGAGGATCGGGTTGATGTCCTGCTGCAGCAGTGCGGCCCAAATCTCTTTCCGTCCGTGGAAGGTTGGATCGCGTCCGACCGCCGCCGCAAAGGACGCCGCGAGCGCGTCCCACAGCCCGGTCGCCTGCAACACCACCACCGACCCGATCGCCACGCCCGCAATCGTCCCCAAATGCCGGATGACGCGCCGAAAACTGGCCATGCGAATGGCAAAGATGATTCCGCCGCCCAGCAGCGTGCACACCAGCGCCGTCGAGCTCTCCGCCTTTTTTTCCAACCAAGCTGTCATCAGCAACACCAAACCGTAGCGCACCCACGCCAGCTTGTCCCGCTTACGAAACTCCGGCTTGCGCGCCTCGATGAATAGCCAGATGAGCACCACCGAACACACATACATCGTCATGCCGAAAATGTTTTTGTTCGTGCTGATGCCGACAAACAACGCCCGACCGTCGTAACGCGAATAGTGCATGCTGATGGCCGGATAATACTTGATGACCAGCAACGAGATGGGAACGAAGACAAAGGCGCACCGCGCAAAAAAAGCACGCACCGCCTGTGTCGGATCCTTTTCGCTTAACAGCACCAGCACCATCAGCACGTTTCCAAAATCCTTCACCCAGCGCTTGAAGGAAGAAAGCGGTTCATCCGACCAGCCGATGCTGATGAACAGATACAGGAAAAAAACCAACAACCATGAGTTGTCCGACAGGGTGGATCCCCATTTGATACGCCGTCGCAAGAGCACAATTGTCGCGGCAACAATCAACGCAAGATACAACACCTTGTCGATCAGCAGATCCTCCACATAGGTCTGGCTACCCGTGTCCTCGGACAACCCGAGCCAGAGGGAGATCGGTTTCGAGCCGATGATGAAGGCCCAAAGCACCGGCGCCCACACAGCCATGCTCAACCCCTTCGCGTGCTTGCGCTCCTTCCACAAAAGCCACATCGCGAAGGCGGTCAGGAACAGGGTTGCCAGTTTTGCACTCACGTTGCGTCAATCCGCCTGTTCCACCAGATGCCGCTGGATTAGTTCCATCGTTAGTGCCTTGTGAATCTCCTTCGTCGCGTTAAAGCGACCCGAAGTGTGACCCTCAACGGCACGCTCAAACTTCTCGCGATCAAGCCAGGAACGCTGGCGTGCTTTCGAATCCAGCAACGTCTCGCGAATGAAATCACGCAGTGCGTCACGGTAGAAAAGTCGGAAATGCGTCGTCTTGTGCCGGCCGAGAAACAGCCTCTCCCAGTGTAGCGGCGCCAGAAATCGATCCGCCTTCGCCAACGACGCCGGCATTCCATAATCGGCGGCATATTCCGCCTTGAAGAAAAACTCCTGCACCATCGCCTGCAATGACTGAACGCCTGGCACCACGCACGGCGCGCCACCGCGATCGGTCCCGATTTTTGCCAGCTCTGGATT
The DNA here is from genome assembly GCA_041181065.1 of Verrucomicrobiota bacterium. Lineage (GTDB taxonomy): Bacteria > Verrucomicrobiota > Verrucomicrobiia > Limisphaerales > DSYF01 > DSYF01. The sequence continues at coordinate 23,075 of JBEGQI010000106.1, forward strand.
TCCATCGGCAATCATCCGGCGCGAAATTTCATTGCTCGTCGCGGCCTCAGCCGGCGCCTGATACACCAGCTTGATCAAGTCGTTGTCGAAATACGGCATCCGCAACGTCACCTGTGATCGCTCAAGTGCGAATTTCGATCCCATGTGCCACGGTGCCTGCTTGAATGCCGTAAAGGTGAGCGGCCGACCGATCAGCTCGCTCGCGTATGTCTGTTCAGCCCTTTCTGTCTGGGCGACGGCTCCCGCATCTAGAATTTCACGGCCTGCGGATGACGGTCCAAATGCAACAAGGCTCCTCAAGATTTCCCCACCGTTCGTTCCCGTCACGCGCACTGGGGCGATCCCGCGTGCAACTTCTTGAACGTGCAAGTCCACTGCGCCCGTCACATCCATTGCGCCATCGCTAACCAACACCGACTTCTTGGCCAGCGCCGGAAAGCGTTTGAGGAATTCTTCGCCCAGCGGAATCACCTCGTGACGCTGGCCGCAAACCTCCGCGACCCGGCGCGAAATCTTCACATCCGCGCAATCGCGATAGCGTCCGCCGAAGGTGTAGCACGGCAGCGAACCCGCTTTGCGCGCGGCCCAAGCAAGAATCATCCGGCTATCCACACCTCCAGTGAGCGAAAGCCCGATCGGCTGTTCACCGCGAAAGTATCGCGGCAGCAGTCTTTGCCAGGTTTCTTTTAATTTCGCGTAGTAATCATGGGGCGAAAGCGTCGGCAGATTTTCCCACTCGGAGGGACTGAAATAGGTTCGCCGCTCCAGCAGGCGACCGGAGGCGAAAGTCCAAGCCGAGCCTGGCGGCAACAGCGAAATCCCCGAGAACAGCGTCCGATTCTGCAACGTATTCCCGCAGGCAAAGAACTCGCCCAGCCCTTTGGGATCAAGCCGCCGCGTCTCCGGCAGCACCCGCAACAGCGCTTTTGCCTCGGATGAAAAATAGAATCCATCCGGCGCTTCGTGGAAATAGATTCGCGCATTGCCGTAGCGATCGTTGAACAACACCGCCCGGCCTTGGCGAAGATCGAGGAGCAGGCCGACAAATGCCCCGTTCAGTGAGCGCAGAAATTCGTCGCCGTGCTCTTCATATTGATGAACCAACGAAGTGGCGTTGCCGGGCGCGAATACATGGCCGCGCTGCCGCAGCGACTGGAATTCCTGGTCATCAGGGAAGACTTCGCCGTAGAACAGGAGACAGATGTCCCGGGTCTCATTCCAAACGGGCAGGCAATCAGAGAAGGAATTTTTTAGATTGGTCCAGCCCGCCGCCACGCCTGCTGCCTGAAACAGCTCGGACCCGGAAGCATAAAATGCCTCCCGCATCATGCTGCCAAGCATTTGGTCCAGAACACTGCGCTTCTGGTTGGCCGGGGCGGGTGAGATGATTCCAGTGATGCCGGGCATGAACAGCTGGCTCGCAGTCTGTCACTACGAGCGGGTAAAGCTTCCGAATGAAATCCGTGGAGCAGGGAGGGATCGAACAACCATCTCCGCATTTGACTGCGGCGCTCTGCCAATTGAGCTACTGCCCCGGAAAGTTTATTACGCCATGGCTCGCTTCGGCGCGCGCAAGGAGCTCCACTTAGCCCGCAACGGCTCCATGGCATCCAGCCACTTCTCAGGAATCAGTTCCGTGAACGGGCGGTGTAACCGTAACGCCAGCATCACGCGGCCCTTGAATGTGAGCGGCACGTAGTAACGTGGCACGCGGTGCTCAAGAAACCCGTGGTGCCGCTTGAAGTCGCCCAAACCGCGACGGCTCCACACACTGTAATGCAGGAACGGAATCTTCCGCTCGGCGCAAATCTCGACGGCCTTTGCCACCAGCCCGTTCGTCGGGGCCTTGTCGCGATGGCCGACCAGCGAGAGAATATGCATCAGACTGGCCGCGCCTTCGCTTTCCACAATTTTGATGAACCCGATCATCTCGCCATTCAGATATGCGCCGACAAATGTGCTCTTGCCCGGAAACGTCGCCAAGTCACGGCCGATGGTTGCCGCATCCTTGCCGTAATGCGTGAAGGGTTTGCCCTGCCGCACCGGCACTTCATTATAAATCGCCGTCACGCCTTTCACGAAAGCCTCGTCCAATTCTGAGATGCGGAACTCGACACCCGCCTTCGCTGACTTGCGGACCATGTTGCGCGTCTTGTCGTTGATCTGTTTTTTGAGCCAGTGCTCGTAGTTTGACACCGGCACGACCGCCAGACTTTCCCAGTCGACCGGATACGCATGCTTCGGTTCGCGCTCGGCGATGCCTTGCATAAAGGTCAGCACGTCGATGCCCTGACAAGCCGGCTTCAAGCGGGCGATAAACCCTTCGGCATCCGCCAGACAGGCATACGGCTCGTCACGCACAGTGGCCAGCTTGAACACCCGGCCCGTCACCTTGAGCGCATAATTCTCGATCGTCTTTAATGACATGATGTCTTCCAATAAAAATCCCAAGGCTCACCAACTCGAAATCATCTCCATCGTGCAGGCCACGACAGATTTGCCGACCAGCAAACCCATCACCCGCGAGCCGAGCCCCGACGTATTGACCGGAGCGGCCGCCACGGTGCGCGTCGCCCAGATGAACCCGGATCCGCCGCGATAAATCGAGAAGCGCTCGATACGATAGCCCTTCGATTCGAGGAGGCGGGCCAGTGATTCACCGTCACGCCCTGGCTGGCCAAGGTTGTGGTATTCGAGGCGGATGCGCCGGATGTGTTCGAATTCCTCAGGCGTGCAGCTTTCCAGGATTTCATACTCCGCGCCTTCACAATTCATCTTGAGCATGTCGATCGCTTCCAGTTTGTGGGCCTTGATGATCTCCCGGATCGTGACGCAGGACACGCGCTGGTTGCGGGCGTGAGTTGGAATGATATGGAAGGAGTTCAACAACGCATCTCCGACCGCCAGGTCGCGATCGCCGGAGTTGCCGGCCACCGCGCAATTAATCGTCGCGATGCGCGCCTCGAGCTTGTTGTGCGCGACGTTCTGCTTCAACTGTTCAAAGTTCTTCTGCTCTGGCTCGTAGCAGTAGATCTTTGCTTCCGGGCCCGCATCGGCGGCATAGAGCGCGTAACAGCCCATGTTCGCACCGATGTCCAAGACCGTCTTGAGCCCGCGGGCAGACCCGTATTCGCGACGGATGAACACGACTGCCATCGTCCCGGTAAGCGCCCCGCTATCGTCCTTGATGCTGGTTCCGCTCCGCAGGCGATATTCAGTCGGGCGGTTGCGCCGAAGCAGATAGTTCCAAAAATAGAACGGCCAGTCGGCCACCAGCCGGATCGTGCGCGGGATGTAGAACGGGAAAGTGAAATAGTGCGGCGACACCATGCCGCCCAGCGCCCAATCCGAACGCGCCTGCGGGCTCGGCACCGTCGGCGCCTGGTCGGAATCGGAATCACGCAAGAACAGCAGGCGGTAAAAGATGCGCCCCAACCGCTGCATCTGTTCCTCCCGCCGGAACTCCAACATCTCGGGCGTCACCACGCGCGGCAGCCGACGGATCATCGCGCCGAAATATCCCGCAAACAAAAGCAGGCCGCCCAGGACATACGGCTTTTTTGTCATACGATATAAATAACGGCAAAACGCCCACAAAGGATGGCTGCCGAACATGTAATCCTTCCGGCCATTCGAATACTCCACCGTGTATTTGCCAAACTGCGCCGTGCCTTGCTGCCGGTGATGGAACAAGATCTTGTCCGTGAACACGCGCGTCTCCCAGCCATACATACGGCCCGCGATGGACGCCATCAAATCGACGCCGCCGTTCTTGCTCGGTTTGTAACCGCCAAAGGCCTCAAAACATTCACGCCGGAACAACTGGCACTGGCCGGTCACATCCTGAATGTTCGAGAAACGATAATCGTGCTTCAGATTTTTGCTCCATTCATCTTCGATGTAGTTCGTTCCCGCCACACCCAGGCGCGGATTTTCCGCAAACTTCCCCAGCAAGTATTCCAGATAGTCCGCCTCAAATGAGCTGTCGCCATCCAGATTGCCGATGACGTGATACGGCAGATGTTTCACCCGCTCATACCCGGTGTTGAAGGCATGCACCTTGCCGCCGAAGTGCCGCTCCTTTCGCTCCGGCATCCGTAACAGCTCAATCCACTCATTCTTCGCCGCATACTCCTTCACGATTTCGTCCGTCCCATCGGTCGAACCGTCGCTGACGATGACCCACTTCAGCGGCTTGATCGTCTGGGCCACCATGGCCTCAAGCGTCTTGCGGATGAACTTTGCCTCGTCACGTGCCGGCGTGATCAGGACATAGTCCAAATGTTTGCCGTTAGCCGGGTTGTTGTCGCTGTTGGAATTCATTTGCTGCTGGTTCTCGGCTTGCGCAGAAGACGGCTGGTGGCGACGTGATTATCGCGAAACTCACAAAGGTGACGACGCACCATCACTTTGGCCTGGTGCATCATGCCCGAGCGGGTGTCCGTATCCGCCGACGGCTCGCGCACACCCTCCATGCGCAACTCAGCCCTCTCACCTGCATTCAACTCCAGATTCAATTCAATCCCCCGCGCGGTCCGCACAAAATTGGCCTCACGTCCGTTGACAAACACCGCAAGCTTCTTCTCCGTAGCATGCACTGGCCGGATGACCTGAAAACGTTTGGGCTGCCCATAGTGGTTCACCAACTGGAACCGCGCGGTGACAACTTCAACAACCATTTCACCACGCGGCGTCAGTCGCTGGCGGCTGGCACGCAAACACACAGTGCCGAGATTGGTCCAACGCAAGCGGGGGTCGAGGTGGCTGACGCGACGGACGGTTTCTTCCAACGCCGTGCAGCCGTCCCGGAAAAATTCATGGTGCTCGACCAGCAACGCCGGCTTGCCGAGGAAGACATCAAACGCCAGTTCCGCGAACTGCTGCGGGTAACGCCGCGTGAAAAGCGGAAAGCCATGCTTCAGGACAGCCACACCCAGATGCTCGCGCAACGCCATCGCCTCAGGCGCATCCACGGGATACGGCGTGCTGTTCACTGCGGCGAGATAGCCACATTCCTTCAAGGCGCGCATGGCCTTCGTCGAAAAGATCCCCTGCGGAAAAACCATCACGTCATCGTAGCCCAAGCCCGTCAGCTTGCGGTGCTTTTCCATACGTTCCAGCGCAACTTGTGAACGCCCACGCAAGACCCGCTCGTCGCTGCCGCCAAATTCGCCGCGCGTGTGGTCGCAACCATGCACGCTCAGCGACAGCGCCCCGTGTCGGGTGGCGAACATTTCCACGATGCCCGACCGCGACCGGCGATAGTTCCAAGGGATGAACGCGATGCTCGCACTGAACGGCTGCCGCTCCATCACCTCGACCAGTTTGCTGTATTCCAAAAAACCATAGCGGCTCTGCAGTAGCGGATCATCCACGATGAAGCACGCCAGCGGCTCGGGGTTATGCCAGAAACCCTCCGGATTCGCGTGCCGCAGGAACATCATCAAGGGCGCCACCCCGGCAAGATGCCGCAACAACGACTCATCGCGCGCAACCGGTGCATCCAAGTCCGCAAATACATCGCCCGCCAACAACATCAGGGCCCCGGCGCGCGCCAGGAAAGGCTGGCCACCGCATGAAATCAGATCATCGCCGGCTGATTGGCCGCGCTTGAAGATCAACCGCGGCTCCACGTCCGACGTTTCAAACTGGAGCCCGGAAAGCTGTGCGCACACCTCCCGCGCCTCTGCGACTTGAAAGGTGCCGCCCGTTGCTTTTTCCACGCTGACCAGTTGGCCGCGCGTCAGGGCATACAACAGTGCCGCGTGTTCGCGACCGGGTTTGAATCCGTAAACCAAAACACGGCACGACGGGTTGGCCAAAGACTGGCGAACCACTTCAACCCCACCATGCGCCCGCCCTAGTTCAGCGATGCCTGCCGCACTGCCGATCACGCAGCCGCTGAGTGAAGCCAGTTCGCGCACGGTCATTTTCGCCGCGTCCAACTGCCGCACCGCACCCCCCATGAACTCGACGAGGTTGACCAACCGCGTCTCGGCAATACCCAAGCCACCTGTGTGCAGGAGGGTGACTTGGGTTTCCATAAAGTTTGTCGTAGCTGAAAGCTTAACGGGCCGTGGCATTGGCCAAGGGCGCGTTCGCACAGGCCTGCGGCTGCTTGCTGGCACCGCTGATGGTGGCGATCAAGTTCAGATAGCGATTCTTCATCACGTCCCAACAGATCGGCGCGTATTGCTGACGGGCCTTGGCCGAAAGCTCGGCGCGCAAGGTGGGATTGGAGTAAAGCTTCACCATCTGTTTCGCGAGGTCGTCCGCGTTGTGCGGCTCGAAGTAGGTGAACGCCTCTTCGTTGAAGTAATGCCGAATGGCCTTGAGCCGCGCGACGATGACGGCTTTGCCCATGATGATGTATTCCGAGAGCTTGTTCGAGAATGAGAAGTCGAGGAACACATCGCGGCGCGTCGGCAGAACCCCGATCGTGCTCTTGAGCAGCCATTGCGGAACTTCCTGCGGCAGGACGTTGCCGATGAACTTCACCTGCTCGCCGAGCCCGCGTTCCTTCACGAGCGCTTCCAAAGCGGGCTTCTCCGGGCCGTTGCCCAGGATCCAGAACTCCGCATCCGGCATCTGCGAGCGCGCCCGGCCCAAAGCTTCGATCGCGATGTCGAGACCGTAGATCTTCGTGAGCGTGCCGTGATACATCATGATGAACTTGCCGGCCGCGGGCTGCGGCAGGTTCACCACGGAGGCGAACATCGAGTCATCGACCGCGTTCATGATTTCGGTGGTCTTGCCCAGCTTCAATCCACGACCTTGCAGCAGCTTGGTGATCGGCTCATTGATGGTCAGCACGTAGTCAGCGTAGGCGAAGCTGATGCGTTCGAGAAATTTCTGCAGTTTGATCGAGAACGCCGATTCATCGAGGCCGTATTTCGACATGTAGAACTCCGGTGTGATCTCGTGCATGTCGAGCACCAGCTTGGCCCCGCGCAGCTTGGCGTAAATGCCGGAGAACACGAGGAAGTCGGGCAGCGTATTCACGTCCACGACCTTGTAGCGGCGTTTGCCCATCAAGGCGGAGAGCTTCCAGAACGACCAGACGAAGAAGGCGAAATATTCAAAGACATAGCGCAGGAGCGAGCCGCGCTTCTTGCTGAGCAGCAGCGTGTAAACATTCACGCCGTTGAGCGTGTAGTTGCGCGGCTGCTTTTCCGACGCCGCCAGCGCCAGCACGTCCACTTCATAGCCCGCGGCCACCAACGCCTCGGCCTTGCGCCGGACGCGGATGTCCATGTCGTAGTGGTTCTGGACCAGCATGCAGACGGTATTCATAAGCAACTTCGGAAAATGTTTCAGGCAGCAACAGGCACCGCACGTTCACTGGACGGCGACTTCGCATCCGCCGCAACTGGGGCGACGAACTCCGATGCGCCGTTCCACGTAGAATCAAAAAAACCAGCGCCCGAATGGATGCGCACGCGCAGCGGGGGATTCACCGACTGGCCTCCCGCGCTCAAAGCCACGCGCGGGGCCGCATCCGTAACCCGCTTGAAGGTCACCGACCGGCGCGCGCGGAACCACGCAACGGATTGCGCGGCCGTGCTGAAGCGGACGGATTGCGCCTTCAACGCATCAACAAAGCGAACATAAAAATCGCCCCAGAAACGTTCCGGCCCGTGGCTGCGGTCGTGCCAGATGATCGTGAGCACGCCGCCGAACTGGCGGGCGTTGTTCATCAGCAGCTCGCACTTCTCCCACGCAGCCGCCTCGGAAAGCCCGAGCCGACCGGGAAAAAACAGCGCGCCGTCCTGCACGTGCATCGGCAATTCCATCAGCGATCTGGCCGGCAGCGGTTTGAACACTTGCGTGGCGCCGTTGCGATAGCCGGGCGCTTCGTTGTAGCCGGACGTCGAATCGTAGCTGTAGCCTGCCTGCTCCAACACGCGATACGATTCCTCGCCCCACGCCAGCCAGTGCATGCGGATGCCCATTTCCTTCCGGCCCGCAACATCCGCCACAGCGGAAAATTCCTCGCGACCCTTCTCGACGCTGTGCCACGCATCAATGCCGTGAACGCCAACTTCGCAGCCTTCTTGCAACAGTCGCGTCACCGATTCTGGGATATCCGCAACGCCATAACCACTGGCTCTCCGCGACGCATCCGGCCGGGTCAGCTTGTCGCCGGCACGATGCTTGAACGGGATCAGGTAGTAAGTCGGGGACAAACCCTTCTCGACTTTCAGATACCACTCGAACGGCTCCCAGAAATCCTTCGCCAACCCGAGGTATACGAACGGCAGCTTGAGCGCCGCCGCCCAACTCGCGGCGAACCGCGCGAACGATGTCTTGCCGCGCAGGAGGTTCATCGTCGAACCCACCGTGGCACGGAGCAAAAAGCCGCCCATCGTGTGGTCGAACAGATGCCGGCGGATGCCGACAAAATCGATGTCATGCGTGAGGCACACCGTGTAATCGACCCCGGCCGGCGTCGGCGGGATTTCCACCAACGTCACGCCGGACTTCACGATGAGTTCACGCAGGATGGCGATGTGCAATTCGAGCGTCGGATGCTGCGCGTGCTCCACCGGCTGGCCCGTCGTGAGGAGATGTTCAACCTCGGCAAAAAGATCGTAGCCGACCTTCACGATCCGTCGGCCAGAAGCTTCGACTTCGACGGCGGCGAACTCGCCGCGGGTCGTGCGCAACAGCGCCTGCCCGGAATCGATCGGCTGAAACGATCCGTAGAGCGGGCATTCGTGTTGCCGCCAGACGATGGCTGAGCCGCCATGCGTGGCGCCGCTGGATTGCGCGGAGCTGTAAAGCAACTGCACGCGCGTCGTGCTGTCGACCGCCTGCCCGGTGGTATTCAGCACCGCCTCGTAAGCCGCACCGGCACGGAAGGGCTCCCACGGTGTCTTGAAGAGTTCAAAGAACTCCGCAACCACCGCGGCTTCATCCGGCTTGGATACGACTCCGATCACAACGTCTCTATCTGCGGACAACCAGCCCAACTCAGGCTTTGAAGAACTCGGCGACGCACTGGACGACGTAACGCGCCTGTTCTTCCGAGAGTTCGGGATAGATCGGCAACGCGAGCGTTTCGTTCGCAGCGCCTTCGCTCTCAGGAAACGCACCGGCCTTGTAGCCGAGCGGCGCAAAGCACTCTTGCAGGTGCATCGGCACCGGATAATAGATCTCCGTGCCCACGCCTTTCTCCTGGAGGAAGTTCTTCAGCGCATCGCGCTTCTGCACGCGGATGACGTATTGGTTGAAGATGTGCCGGGTGGTCTCGACCTTCGGCACGTAGATTTGCGGCGCCCCCGCACCATGACGTAGCTTGGCGAATTCACCCGTGTCCGCGATGCGCACGCCAGCTTCGGCCAGCAACCGATTGTAACGAACGGCGTTGGCCTGACGACCCGCGGTCCAGCCGTCGAGATGCTTGAGCTTCTCGGCGACGATTGCGCCTTGAATGGTGTCGAGGCGGAAATTACCGCCGACGATCTTGTGATAATACTTCGGCTTCGAACCGTGGGCGCGCAGACAGACCAACTTTTCCGCGCGGACCGCGTCGTTGGTCACGACCATGCCGCCGTCGCCAGCAGCACCAAGGTTCTTGGACGGGAAGAAGGAGAAACAGCCGTAGTCGCCGATGGAACCCGCGCGACGGCCTTTGTATTCAGAACCAATCGCCTGCGCGGCGTCTTCGATGACGGCCAGCTTGTGCTTGCGCGCGATGGCCATGATCGGGTCCATGTCAGCCATCTGACCGTAAAGATGAACCGGGATGATGGCGCGCGTCTTCGACGTGATCTTGGCCTCGATCTGGGCGACGTTGATGTTGTAAGTCGCGGGATCGATGTCCACGAAGATGGGCGTCGCGCCGACACGCGAAACCGCGCCCGCCGTGGCGAAGAACGTGTAGGGCGTGGTGATGACTTCGTCGCCGGGCCCGATGTTTTCCGCCATGAGGCAGATCAACAACGCATCCGTGCCGGAGGACATGCCGCATCCGTGCGCCGCCTGCGAATACTTCGCGACGGCCTTTTCGCACTCCACGACCTGCGGGCCGAGGATGAAATGCTGCGACTCCATCACTTCCGCGATCACGCGTTCGATGGCAGGCTTGATGGGCAGGTATTGGGCCTTGAGGTCTAGCAGTGGAACTTTCATGGATGGTTTTTCTTTTTGAGATCTTTGTAGAACTGGCTGCCCTTCGAGAGTTCGGCGGGCAACGCCGCTTCTTCATCAAGGTCGAGGCAACGCAGCTTGCCGGGCTGGACTTCCTGATAGCGATGGCCGGTCTCCGGGCACCGCATGATGCCGTCCTGGTCGGGCTTGCCCAGGCGATGGCCGTGGCGGCTCATCCAGCCGAGCTGTTTGCCCGGGTTGCCGACGATGAGCGCGTAATCCGGCACATCCTTCAAGACGACCGTGCCCGCGCCGATGAACGCGTAGCGACCGATGGTCACGCCGCAAACGATGGTGGAGTTCGCGCCGATGGTGCAGCCGCGCTTGAACGTCGTGCGCTCGTAAAGCGAATGGCGGTTCACCTGCGAACGCGGATTGCTCACGTTCGTCAACACGCAGGACGGCCCGAGGAACACGTCATCCTCGATCACCGCGCCCGTGTAAACGGAGACGTTGTTCTGGATCTTCACGTTGTTGCCAACAACCGCGCCGCCGTCCACGTTCACATTCTGGCCGATGACGCACTTCTCGCCGACGCGCGCGCCTTTGAGGATGTGCGCAAAGTGCCAGACCTTCGTGCCCGCGCCGACTTCCGCACCGTCATCCACGTAAGCCGACTCATGAACAAAATATTTTGGCGCCGGCTTTTCCGCGTCGGTTTCAAAATCGACGACCGCGCCCCGGCTCATCAACGAACGCTGGCAGGCGTCGAGCACGCTCAACACCTGCAAACCTTCAGGACCGTCGGTCAACGGCGTCTTGCGGGCGGCGATGCAATCCACGAAATGCTGGCACTCCGCCTTCAAGGGCTCGCCGCTGTCGAGCGCAACCTTCTCGCCTTCGGCTTTGATTGCCGTCGGGATGTTGTTCTTCCACTCGACCCGGTGTGGATACAGCACGAGCTTGTTCTCGGCCGTGTCATCGAAGACCGCCATCTTCTCTGAGCCAACGACAACCAGGCGCTGCTCCTTGAACGGATGCAACCAGCTCACAAAGATGTGCGCGTGCACACCGCCGGCAAATTCAAAGGTGCTCAACGTCACGTCGCTCACATCGTGGTTGAGATAGGCGCCGCCAGTGCACGAGACGCGCATCGGCTGTTTGCCGAGCAACGCGAGGATCACCGAGATGTCGTGGGGCGCAAAGCTCCAGAGGATGTTCTCCTCAGTGCGGATCTTGCCGATGTTGAGGCGGTTCGAGTAAAGGCACTGCAACTTGCCGAGCGCTCCGCTGCGGATGAGCTCCTGCAGCTTCAACACGGCGGGATGATAACGGAGGATGTGGCCCACCATCAGCACGCGGCCGAGTTTCTCGGAAAGCTCAACCAGTTCGCGGCCTTGCTTCACATCGACGGCGAGCGGCTTCTCGACGTAAACGTCCTTGCCCGCAAGCATCGCAGCTTTGGCAAGATCGTAATGGGTCACCGCCGGTGTAGCCAACGCCACCGCCGTGATGGTCGGATCGGCCAAGACCGACGCAAAATCGGCGCGATAGCCGACGCCGGGATAATCTTTCTTCAACGTCGCCTCGACGGCCGCGTTTGAATCGCACACCACGGACAGCGCGCCGAGCTGGTAAAAATTGCGGACGAGGTTCTTGCCCCAATAACCCATGCCCGCCACGGCGATGCGCGGCTTCGCGGGGTTGGTGTTTTCCTTTTGCATGACGAGGTAAAGTTTGTTCCGAAAATCAGCCGATGAGTTCAACGCACTTGGCCGACACGCCGCCGGAACCGTAGAGCGCGGGGCGCGTCGCTGGAGCAACGTGGTTGCGGACGGTGGCGAGAATTTTGTCGGTGTTCGCGCCGACGAGCGTGTTCCAACCGGTGTTCACGGTCTCAACCCACTCGGTCTCATCACGCAACGTGACGCATGGAACGCCGAGCCAATACGCTTCCTTCTGCAAACCACCGGAGTCGGTCAGGATCATGCGCGCCGCGCGGCTGACGCTCACCATTTCAAAATAGCCGAGCGGCTCGATGATGCGGACGTTGGAGTTCACGCGATGGTTGCCCTGCTTGATCATCTTCACGGTGCGGGGATGCGCGGGGAAGACCACCGTTTCGGCAAGGCTGCTGAGCGCGTTCAAGACGCCGGACAACCGCTGCGGATCATCGGTGTTCTCGCCGCGATGAACCGTGGCAAGGACGTAACCCTTCTCTTGCAACTGCATCTTGCTGAGAAATTCCGCCGCCGTCGCCTGCGCGCGTTCGCTCGCCCAGGTCAGCACGTCCTGCATCACGTCGCCAACGATGTGCACGCCACGGGTGATGCCTTCAGCGGCTAGATTCTTCACCGCGACATCGCTCGGGCAGAGCAGCAACGCGGAAAGATGATCCGCCATGACCCGGTTCACTTCCTCGGGCATGTGCCGGTTGTAACTACGCAAACCGGCTTCGACATGGACCACCGGGATGTGCAGCTTTGCCGCCGCAAGCGCGCCCGCGAGGGTGGAATTGGTGTCGCCGTAAACGAGCACCCGATCCGGCTTCTGCGCGACGAAGACCTCTTCGATGGCCGCGAGCATGGCGCCCGTCTGCGCGCCGTGGCCGCCGGAGCCGACGCCGAGATTGAAGTCCGGCTTCGGGATTTCCAACCCCTCAAAGAACACGCCGGACATCGAGTGGTCGTAATGCTGGCCGGTGTGGATGAGGATCTCCGTGTGGCGCTTGCGCAACTCCCGGCTCAAGGCGGCAGCCTTGATGAACTGGGGTCGTGCCCCGACGATGCTCGCTATTTTCATCCGTATTCTTTCACGCGCCCGGGGTAGCCGCCGCGAGACTCGCGGGCAGACTTCGTCCCCGTCAATTCGCAGTCACGCGATTGATTGGCGCAAAAACCGTCGTTTTCATTGTCCCTTGGCCACCGGCATTATACCGTGCGGCACTCCGTTGAACTGAAAGACCGTCCGCCTGCGAACGCAGGCAGTGAGACCGTTCTGGTCGGCGGAATATTTCACCGCAAACCGCATCCGCCGCCGGCTCACGCCGCGACGGGATCGAATTGCGCGACGACTTCCTTGAGCCCGGCAGCGACGCGTTGGATCTGCTCCGCACGCAACTCTGGGAACATCGGCAGCGAGAGCAACTCGCCCGCGACGCGTTCGACGACTGGGAAGGAGCCCGGCCCGAGCCCGAGGGAGCGATATGCTTCCTGCAAGTGGATCGGCACGGGATAGTGGATGGCGCAGTTGAGACCGCGTTTGTTCATCTCGGCGAGCACCTGGTCGCGATTCGGCACGCGCAGCGCGTAGATGTGATAGACAGACTCGGAATTCGGCGCGAGCGCCGGACGGACGATGCGCGGCTCATCGGCGAGCAGCTTGTCGTAAAGCGCGGCATGCGCACGGCGGGCTTGATTGGCCTCGGCCAAACGGCGCAGCTTGATGCTGAGCACCGCGCCTTGGATGCCGTCCATGCGGGCATTCCAGCCGACCATCGAGTGAAAATATTTCTTCGCCTGACCATGATCGCGAAGGGTCTGCATCTTTAAGCACAGGTCGGAATCATTGGTCGTGATCGCACCGGCTTCGCCGAAAGCGCCGAGGTTTTTGCCTGGATAGAAGCTGAAGCAACCGGTTGCACCCACCGCGCCAGCCGTGCGGCCTTTGCGTTTGGCGCCGTGTGCCTGACAGGCGTCTTCGACGACGGGCAGCCCGTGGCGTGCCGCGATGGCGAGGATGGAATCCATGTCAGCCATCTGCCCGTAAAGATGGACCGGGATGATGGCACGCGTGCGGACGGTGATGGCGTCTTCAAGCTGGTTCACGTCCATCGTGTAAGTGCGCTCGTCGATATCGACGAACACCGGTTTCGCACCGCAATAGCTGATCGCTTCAGCGGTGGCCATGAAACTGTTGGGGACGGTGATGACTTCGTCGCCCGGACCGATGCCCAACGCGAGCAAGCTGAGCCAGAGCGCGTCCGTTCCGTTGCCGACGCCGATGGCATGCTTGGTCCCGCAGAAGGCAGCAAATTCTTTTTCAAATGCGGCGACGAATGGGCCGCCTGCAAAGGCGTTGGCCTCGACGACGCGGCGGAAGGCTTCGATATATTCCGCCATCTGCGGTTCATGATGCGCGCGCAGGTCCAAAAATGGCACGGGTGCGCCGCCGGCGTTAGCCGTGGTGGTAGCTGTCATAAAATGTTTACTTCTTGGGTTCTCCAACTTTTCTGAGCACCCGGGCGGGGTTCCCAGCAACGATGGTGCCAGCAGGCACATCTTTGGTGACAACAGCGCCGGCGCCGACGATGGCGCGTTCGCCGACTGTGATGCCGCAAAGCAGCGTGGCGTTGGAGCCGATGGAGGCGCCACGCTTAATCGTGGTGGGCAAACACTGCCAATCGGCCTCGGTTTGCGGTGCGCCAGATTCCGTGGTGGCGCGGGGGAAGAGATCATTGGTGAACATGACGCCGTGGCCGATGAAGACATCGTCCTCGATGTTCACCCCTTCGCAGATGAAGGTGTGACTCGAAATCTTACAGCGCTGTCCAATCTTCGCGTTTTTCTGGATCTCGACGAACGTGCCGATGCGCGAGTCGTCGCCGACTTCGCAACCGTAGAGGTTCACGAAGCCGAACATCCGGACATTCTGACCCAGCTTGACGTTGGGCGTGACTTTGTTTGTCGGGTCGGGTGCGCTCATGCGGTGACAAGTTTCTCCGCAGCGCCCTCGCCATTTGCTTTGCCATTGCCAGCGTGGATGAGGCTGGTGTCGCTTTCCTTCTTCGTCGGCTTGATCTTGACCGAAGCGCCGCCCTGCTTGAGCGAATTGCTGGCCGCTTCAAGGATCTTCACCACTTCGAGGCCTTCAGGACCGCCAGTGATGGGCTGGATGCCTTCGCGGATGCATTCCACGAAGTGGCGCATCTCCATCTTAAGCGGCTCGTCCTGCTTGATGAACGGGATGTAAACGTCGCCGTGATGATACGAGTAGGTGAACTCGGCGAAGGTGTCATAGTGCGGCGGCGTTTCGACGCGCGCATCGTAAATCTTGATCTTCTCCAGCGGCTCGGTGTCGTCATAGACGATCATGCGGCGCGAACCGACAACGGTCATCTGGCGGACTTTCTTCGGGTCGAGCCAGCTGTTCTGCACCATGGCGCAGCAATCGTTGCGGAACGTGAGATACATCGTGGTGATGTCTTCGACGTTGCGCGCGACGTGGCAGCTGCCCTGGCAACCGACCGAGATCGGCGATTCTTCGAGCAGGTGCAGGATGATGGATAGGTCGTGCGGCGCGAGGTCCCAGGCGACATTGATGTCTTTCTGGAAGAGCCCAAGGTTCAGGCGTTGCGCGGCGATGTAGCGGATCTTGCCGATGTCGCCGGAGTCGATGATCTCCTTCATGCGGTTGACCGCCGGCGAGAACATGAACGTGTGACCCACCATGATGACGAGGCCCTTGGTCTCGGCGATTTGCACAAGTTCCTCGGCTTCAGCCACGGTGCGGGCGAGGGGCTTCTCAATGAAGACATGCTTGCCCGCGAGAAGGCAGGCCTTCGCCATCGGATGATGAAAACGCACCGGCGTCGCCACCACAACGGCGTCGACGTTCGGATTTTCCACCACGTCCTCGAATCTGGTGGTGGCCGCCACACGGGGGTGCAGCTTGCTCATGTGGCGCAAGCGCGCCTCAGAAGCATCACAAATCATGGCCAATTCGCAGTCAGCGGTCTGGCTGAGGTTGCGGGCGAGGTTGGGGCCCCAATAGCCACAACCGACGATAGCGACACGGATTTTTTTGCTCATAATACACATTTCTGGGTTGAAACTCTCGTTGTTTGGACCGGCGAAGCAGCCCGCTCAACAGAAGCGGCTGCGGTGCGCGCACGTTTGGCGGCAATCAGATCGGAAATTTGCTGCAGGATGGCGATAGGCGTGCGAACAAGAATCACCAAGTCGAGCCATAGGCTCATGCGCTTGGCGTAATCGATGTCCAAGCGGACCATCTCGTTAAAAGTCGTCCGGTTCTTTCCACTCACCTGCCAAAGGCCGGTCAGCCCAGGCGGCGCTGCACAACGGGCGCGCTGCCACGGTTCGTAGAGGTTGAACTCGTAAGGAATGCAGGGGCGCGGACCGACGATGCTCATCTCTCCGCGGAAGATATTGATGATCTGCGCCAGTTCATCCAGCCCGCTGGCGCGAATCCAGTTGCCGCCGGGAATCAGGCGGTCGTCGATGCCGGAATCAAGCTTGGTCATCGGCGCGGAGGATTGAATCAAGTCCTTCACGTGCGTCTGATGCGTCTCGGTCTTAGCGTTGACCTTCATCGTGCGGAACTTGAAGCAGACGAACCGGCTGCCACCCCGGCCGATGCGTTCCTGACGGAAGAACAACGGCCCCGGCGAACCGATCTTGATGGCAACGGCAACTAGTGCAGCGAACGGGAGCCAGATCGGCATCGTGACCAAGAGAATGGCGAAGTCAAAAACCCGCTTCCATAGAGGCAGCCTCACGGAGGCTACTCCTTCTTGCCCGTCATTTTGTTGCGTTGCGTCTTTATCCATGTGGTCCGACTTTCGTGTGTGCAGGATGCCGTAGAACATGGATTTGTATACTTGCACAAAAGTAGCAACAGAGTGGTAGATGAAGAGTCCGCCACCGCCTTGAAGCCCGGGTGGCTTTTACGGACGGGAACAGGGGAGCAGACCGGGGGTGTCCCGGGTGTCAGATTAATTCGACAGACTCGGCACCGATCTGAACAGCCGCCGCTTGGCTGATGAAAT
This sequence comes from Verrucomicrobiota bacterium, assembly GCA_041181065.1. Classification (GTDB taxonomy): domain Bacteria; phylum Verrucomicrobiota; class Verrucomicrobiia; order Limisphaerales; family DSYF01; genus DSYF01. The sequence continues at coordinate 39,954 of JBEGQI010000106.1, forward strand.
CAAGACGCAGCAGGACAGTATCCAAGCCTTGGCGTTTTTCCACCCAGCCTTCCACACCTCGTAGCGGTCCGGCCTTGATTCTAACCTTCATACCCTCGCCGATGGTTGGAGCCAGCCGCACTTCCAAGCCAGAAGCCAGAGCGATTTGAATCTCCTGTAACTGCCGCTCAAGGGTTGTTTGGTCATGGACCTCCAGCAAGTTCGCCACGTATTCGTTCTGCCGGAAATGCGGCCTAAATCGCGGTTCCATCTGAAGAAACACGTATCCAGGAAACAACGGCTTTTGGAACAATACAGTCTTGCCGCGATATTTGTGTGCGGACGAGTAGCATGGCAACGTGGCTGAGATATTCTCGCGCTGGCATTGGTCCACCAGTTTCTTCTCGCAACGGGGGCGTGTGTGCGCCACGAACCAAATACGACCCGACATCGCGGGCATGACTGCGTCGTTTAGGCTGGGTTCTGACATCTACCGGCGCGATTCTTTCGGGCAGCAATACTACATTGGTGCCCCGGGTTGATTCGGGGGCAAGTTTGGGTGTATGTCGTTCACTTGTCCACTTTTGTCATGGCCAAGGAAAGAGGATTGGTCTTGCCGACCGAGGGCAATTGAATCAAAGTCCGTTTCGTGAGGCTTCGCCCGGAATTAGTGAACTAAACGATTTGGGAGGCAGTGCAAAGCCTGAATAAGTCGCCCAAAAGGATAGAATGTGAGCAACGACAGCACAAAACAGCCGAACCCCGCCATCACCGTCGCCATCGTCGACGATGAGCCGGTTGTGCGCATGGGGCTTGAAGGGTTGTTGAAGCGGTCCACTGGATTTACCTGCGGTGGCGTTTACTCGGACGCTGAATCCGCCATCGCCGGCCTGCCCGTCCGCCCGCCCAACGTGTTATTGATGGATATCCAGCTTCCGGGCGTGGACGGCATCACAGCCATCCGCACTATGCGCGGACGGCTGCCCGATACCGAAATCATCATGTTGACGGCTTTGGAGGACCATGATCGCATCTTTGCGTCGTTTGCAGCAGGTGCGGCTGGCTATCTGCTGAAGCACACGGCCCCAAACAAGATTCTCGAAGCCATCAAGGAAGTTTACACCGGCGGCTCGCCCATGAGCGCCCCCATTGCCCGACGGTTGGTGAAGTTTTTTGGCAACGATAAGATGGCTACGGCTTCCGCCCCTTCCACACCTCAGGTGCAGAATGTCGAAGCCAACGCCAGTCTGACCGCACGCGAGCGCGAAGTCCTCGACCTCATGGCGGAAGGCCTTCTCTACAAGGAAGCGGCTGATCGTCTTGGGCTCAGCGTTGACACCATTCGCGCCCACTTGCGGAACATCTACAAGAAGCTCCGCGTCCGCAACCGCACCGAGGCCATCCTCAAGCTCGCCGACGGCAAGGTGGAATAACCTTCGCCGGTCGCCACCCGCCCATTTGGCCGCAGCTCCCTCCGTGATAAACACAGTTGCACGGGGTGGAATCCAAACTTAATCTGCACCCGCTTGCAGGGTATCAGCGCATGAAACCGAAGCAGCCGGCCAAAAAGAAAAAGCCCGTGGTGACACGCAAGGCGAAGCAGGCCGCTTCAAAATCAACCCGTTCCAAATCCACCCGGCGCAAACCCGGCCGCGTGCGCGCCAAAAAGCCGGCTCCCAAACCCCGCGCCTCCAAGCGCAGACGCATTGTCGCTGGCCGCCGGCACAAAGTGGCTGCCAAAAAGACAGTTCCCGCACCGCTTGCCTTGCCCGCCGTTCTCTTCGAAGGCGACCGCCCGGGCGTGCTCGTTTCGAGTCCGGGTGAGCGGCCAGCGTTGAGCGCGCCGGAATCGGCGGCCGAGTTCATCGCTCCGACAGAGTTGCCCGAGGCTTACGGCACGCAGCATGTGCTCGTGGCCGCGCGCGACCCGCACTGGCTTTACGTTCATTGGGACCTGACGCGCGAACAACTTCGCGATTACAACACCAAGTCCGTCCACAGACATCTCGTGCTGCGCGTGGCGAAGAACGGCAACGGCAGCGAGCCAACCGGCGAAGTCCACGTGCACCCTGAATCGCGCCATTGGTTCGTGCACGTCGCCGATGCTGGCGTCAAATACACCGTCGAACTCGGTTACTACGGCAAGACCGCCGGCTGGACGAACATCGCCACCTCCGCACCGACGCTCGCACCGCCGGATGTTGCTGCCGCAAACTCCGGCAACCAATTCGCCACCATTCCGACCGATGTAGCATTGACGCGCCTCGTCGAGATCGTGGGGGCCAGCGCCGCCAAAAATCTTCCGCTCGCTCATGCGCTCGAAGAACTGCGCGTTGCGGGTCATCCAGAATTGCCCGCCGCCACAGATCAAGCTGCGACCACTTGGACGCCCGAGCAGGAACGTGCCCTCGCCGAAGTCATCCACATGAAACAGCTCGGCCGCGTCTCGGTCGGCTCGCTCGACATCACCGAACTGGTGCGCCGCGGATTGCAGGAAGATTTCTCCTCGATCATGGCCGCGCTTGCCGGGCTCAGCAATCTCTCCAGCCTTTCCAGCCCGCACGGCGGATTGTCCGCTGGTCCGGCCGATTTCTGGTTCAACGTGAACGCCGAACTCATCATTTACGGCGCGACCGAGCCGAACGCGCGCATCACCATCGGCGGACGTCCGGTGAAGTTGCGCCCGGATGGCTCGTTCAGTTTCCGTTTCGCGCTGCCCGACGGCCAATATGAACTGCCCGTCACTGCCGTTTCCGGCGACGGCACCGAAGCGCGACACGCAGACCTGAAATTCAGCCGAGCCACTGAACGCATCGGCGATGTCGGCGCGCACCCACAAGACCCGGCGCTCAAGACACCCACGCCGGAGAATGCAACGTAGCGGCGTCTCGGCAGAGCGCCGCCAATCAATGCAAGGCTACTTCTCCATCGTGCTCCACGCACACCTGCCGTTTGTGCGGCATCCGGAGCATGAGAAATTTCTCGAAGAATCCTGGCTCTACGAAGCCGTTGCCGAATGTTACCTCCCGCTCCTGCAAGTCCTCGAAGGCTGGGCGCGCGATCAGATGGACGTCCGTCTCACGCTCACGCTCAGCCCTACGCTCTGCGCGATGCTCCGCGACCCGCTCCTCCGCGAACGCACGCAGCACCACCTCGACGGCTTGGTCGAACTCGCGGAAAAGGAAATTCATCGCACGCACCTCGACCGCCAACTGCGCGGGCTCGCGCACGAATACCACGAACGCTTCACGCAACTGCGCGACTTGTATCTCGCCCACGACGGCGATGTGCTCGCGGCGTTCCGCAAATTTCAAGATGCCGGCAAACTAGAAATCATCACCACCGCTGCGACCCACGCGATGCTGCCGCTGCTGAATCATCCGGAAAGCCTGCGCGCGCAGATCCTCGTCGCGCGCGACCACTACGAAAGCACGTTCGGACGCGCGCCCCGCGGCATCTGGCTGCCGGAATGCGCTTACACTGAAGGCGTCGACCGCGCCTTGCAGGAAGCGAACATCCGCTGGTTCATCCTTGATACCCACGGCGTCTTGAACGCCAAGCCGCGCCCGCGCTACGGCATCTTCGCGCCAATTTTCACGCCCAACGGCATCGCTGCGTTCGGGCGCGACCGCGAATCCGCCAAGCAAGTCTGGAGTCGCACCGAGGGTTATCCCGGCGACCTGCGCTATCGCGATTTCTACCGCGACATCGGCTTCGACCTCGACCTGGATTACGTGCGGCCTTACCTGCCGTCGCCCGAGCATCGCGGGTTCACCGGCCTGAAGTATTGGCGCATCGAAGGCGACCGGCACGGGAAGCACACTTACAATCGGAAGCATGCGCTCGAAGCCGCCGCGCAGCACGCGCAACATTTCCTCGACGCCCGCCTCGCGCAATTCCAGCAGCTCGCCGGCATCATGGACCGCCCGCCGCTGCTACTCTCGCCCTACGACGCCGAGCTCTTCGGTCACTGGTGGTATGAAGGGCCGGAGTTCCTCGATTACTTCGTGCGCAAGGCGTATCACGACCAGAAAGTCTTCTCGCTCATCACGCCCGAGGATTATCTCCGCGCGCATCCGACGAATCAGGTCGCTGAGCCGAGCCCGTCGAGCTGGGGCGAGGAAGGCTACTACCGCGTCTGGCTCAACGAAACGAACCAGTGGATCTACCCGCACTTGAACGTCGCGCAAACACGCATGACCGAACTCGCGCAGAAATTTCCGAGCGCCACCGGCCTTCAGCTACGCGCGCTCAAGCAAGCTGCGCAGGAACTGCTCCTCGCGCAAGCCAGCGACTGGCCGTTCATCCTGCGCACCGGCACCAGTCCCGAATACGCCAAGCGCCGCGTGAAAGACCATCTCCTCCGCTTCCTCGCGCTGCACGAACAACTCACCGCTGGCAAGATCAACGAAGCGCAACTGAAACAACTCGAAGCGACGGACAACGTTTTTCCTGGGGTGGACTACCGGTATTGGGCGTAAGCTAGGCGAGGAAAGTCTTCCAATGTTCTTCGCTTATGATTGCGATGCCCGAGCCGCTTTTGCGCAGCTCCACAGCACGTTCGATTTTCCGACCAAAAGTCGTTGTTGCCCATGCTTGGCTAGCGAATACGCCAATCACCAAGTAGTGAGCATCTCGCGTGGGCGAGGAGTCTAATCCAACTCCACCGCGATTCTTAATCGCATCAATCACTTTCGTGCGTGACCCAAAGGCAAACTGCCCGGTGACATGGAATCGCTTTCCATCAAACATCACAGCTGGGGGTGGATTATCCAGTGGCAAAGAGGTCGAATACGTTTCACTCGGCTTAGCGTTGTCTTTAATGCCACACAAAGCTGTCATCACCTGTCTCAGCTCTTCACGTTCCTCGTCATCACAAACGCCATCAGCGAAGATGCGGTCCAGCCGCTTCAGAATATCGGTGAAAGGCCATGCTGGTTGAAGGGGCACATGCGTTTTTACCCAATCGGCGAAGAACGCGGCCTCTTTCTGGTTTACAACGCCGTCCGAAAGAATGCCTGCACAGATGCCGGTCAATTGGTCGACGGCTTTATCCTGCTCGTTGTTACGTGCTCCCTTGAATAGCGGAAGTGGCTTGCCGCTGATATCCGTAGGCGGTTTGAGCTGATAGGTTTTCATGATTCGCGTCAAAGCAGGCTTGCCTGACCAGCCTTGGGAGATGGGCTCGTTACTTTGCCAATGAGCTTCACAAACTCAGCTTCGGTGAGGATGGGGATTCCAAGCTCCTTTGCCTTGTCGAGTTTGGAACCAGCACTTTCACCGGCCAACACGTAATCGGTCTTCTTGCTGACGGAGGAAGCCACGCTGCCACCAGCCCCTCGGATCAAGGAAGACGCCTCGTCACGAGACAGGCTTGGGAGCGTTCCTGTCAGCACCACTGTCTTGCCCAGCAGCTTTGTTTCACCTGTCGTAAATGCTGTGCTACTCGCTGCGCTGCCAGGATGAATCTTAAAATCCTTAAGCCGCTTCAGCGTTTGTTTGCCGTTGGTTGAAGCAAAATAGTCCAAGACACTTTTGGCAACGACAGGGCCGATTTCTTCGGAGAACCCTGCTATCAATAGGCGGGCTTCCCGTGTCTTTATCCGGTTTTTGAGGCCGCCTTTCTTCTTTGTGTCCGCCCCTGCTTCTTCTGCCGATTTTAGATCCGCTTTCAGTCGGCTGATTTCCAACCCGAGCGTTTGGCGTTCGTTTTCTGCTTCTGCTTTGAGTGAAGAATTGTGGTCTAGGATGCGTTGAATCTCGGCCTGCAACTCGATCGACTTCTTTCCTTCATCTGCGACCAAACGTAGGAGTTTAGAAGAAGCCAGGTCCTCAAGGCTGGGGTGCAGCTTTGCAAGTTCGTAGGCAATGTTTTCGCCCACATCACTGATGGCGAGTGCGTGAATCCAGCGTTGGAGTGGGGCGGTCTTGGCGCGTTCGAGCGCTTCGAGAACCTTCGTCGCGTTTTTCTCGCCGAAGGTGCGCGGCTCGTCGTCGGTGCCGAGGTTCAGCTTGCCGAGCTTGTCGAGTGTCAGGTCGAAGAGGTCCAGTGGGTCTTTGACGAGGCCGCGTTCCACCAGCTTCTCGGCCACGATGCCGCCGAGCGATTCGATGTCGAGCGCCTTGCGCGCCGCGAAGTATTCCACGCGCCGCATCAGTTGCGCCGGGCATCCCGCGACATTCTGGCAGCGCCAAGCGACTTCGTCGGCGTCGCCAGCAGCACCTTTCTCCTTAGCAATCGGCCCACCGCACGCGGGGCATTTGCCGCCGACGTGGGCGAACAGATCAAACTCCTTCGCTCCGGCCGGGCGTTTGGCTTTTACCACCTCGAACACCTCGGGAATCACCATGCCCGCTTTGCGGATGACCACGGTGTCACCGATGCGGATGTCTTTGCGGCGGATCTCGTCCTCGTTGTGCAGCGTGGCGCGGGAAACGGTGGAGCCTTGGACGAAGACGGGTTCCAGTTCGGCCACGGGCGTGAGCACGCCGGTGCGCCCCACCTGCACCGTGATGCGATTGAGCACGGTCTCGGCGGGCGTGATCCAAGGAACAGGCTTGTGGACGATGGCGTAACCCGGCGCGCGCGAACGGCCCGGGATGGTCGCCCAGTCGGCGAGCGTGTTGACCTTGATGACGATGCCGTCGATCTCGTAGGGCAGCTGACGCCGCAGATCTTTGTCTTCGTCATAATGCGAGACGATTTGTTCGCGATAAACCTTCAACACTTCCTCGATGCCGTCGCACACCCACCAATGCGATTGCGTGGGCAGGCCGAACGCTTTCAATGCTTCGAGCATGTCCGAGTGCTTTGTGAACTCGATGCCTTCGGTGGCGCCGAGCGCGTAGAACACCGCGCGGATTGGGCGTTTGGCAACGTCCGCGGGGTTCTTCTGCTTGAGCATGCCGGCGGTCGTGTTGCGCGCGTTGGGGAAAGTTTTTTCGCCCTCGGCAGCAAGCTTGGCATTGAGCGCGTCGAAATCTTTCGTCGTGATGTAAGCTTCACCGCGGACTTCGACGAGCGCGGGTGGTTGTTGCGCTTGGAGCTCCAGTGGAATTGCCTTCACCGTGCGCAGATTGGCCGTGATATCGTCGCCGAACTGGCCGTCGCCGCGCGTGACGCCGAGCGCGAATTGGCCATCGCGGTAATGCACGCTGACGGACACGCCATCCACCTTCGGCTCGATGATGTATTCCACGCGGTCGCGCCCGAGCTGCTTGCGGATGGTGGCGTCGAAGGCGCGTAGTTCCGCGAGCGTGTTCTCGTCTTGGGCGCGATTGCGTTGGTCGCGATCCGCCACCTCTTCCTTTGTCGGGTGATCGGCAGCTTCGACTTTGTCGAGCGAGAGCATCGGCACGAGGTGCTTCACGCGCGCAAAGCCTTCAGTGGGCGCGCCGCCGACGCGCTGCGTGGGCGAGTTAGGCGTGATGAGCACAGGGAACTGTTTCTCCAGTTCCTGCAACTCGCCGTAAAGCTGGTCGTATTCGCGGTCAGAAATTTCCTGACGACCGACGACGTAGTAGGCGTGGTCGTGCCGGCGGATTTCGTCGGCGAGCTGCGCGTGACGGGCCTTGGCTGATGAGAGCGTCATGGGTTCGTGGAATTATCCGGCGCGTTTGATGTCCACGCGCCAACTCTGATCACCGAGTTTGGAAGTATTGGAAATCAAATCGGCAAGATGCGCGAATGCGCCGCGCAGATTGAGCCGGAGACAGTTCTGCTCCGGGTTAACCCAGCGTGCCATGCCCGCCGCTACGAGCCGCTGTCCCCGGGCTAATTCGATCTGATCATTGTCCGCCAACGCCGTGTCCGGTTGAAACGGCACAACCGCAGCCCCTGCGTTGCGGATGCGTTCGCAGTGAAACCGCATCAACTCCTCGATGCCCGCATTCAACAGCACGCCATTCTGGATGACGCGCGTCACATCGCGGAGCACGGCTTGATCCGCAGATTCGATGACGCGGCCGTCGGCAAGCCGGGTGCGGAGGATGGTTTTGTTCAACTTGGCTCCGATGGTGGAGGTGCCCGACACGGACGCCAGGATCATTCCGTCGGCAGACAGAAACAACGACACGAGACCGCGCGCCGTGCCGGTTTCCTTGCGGAGGGAATAGTCGCCCAAGCGGATAAACCCCAGCTGGACCGCCACCTCACAGGTCTTCGCCCAATAGCGGACCAAGCCGACCGGGAATGGCGGCTTCATGAGTTCAAGCCGACCGCCGAGTTGTTGCTTCTCCCAAAGACAGACGACGAGAAAAAGCAGGAAGAACAGCGCCACCAACGCCACGATCGAAAACATGATCCACCCAACGATCGTGTTCATGCGGCTGCCTAAAGCGGCGAAAGTAATCAGGTGACTCACGACAGCGGCCATCATGTTTTGATGAGAGCAACTTGAAATGTCGGCGGCAAGGCAATAGCTGCCCGACGGGAGCGCTGGACATTCGCACCGTGCGCTTTCAAATTCGGCGCATGGCTCTGACACCTTCCACGATGCTGGCACTCGGAACGAGTGCGCCCGATTTCAATCTGTCGAACATCGACGGCAAGCACGTCGCGCTGGCCAACTTCAAGGCTGCGCCCGCGTTGGTCGTGATGTTCATCTGCAATCACTGCCCTTACGTGAAGCACCTGCGCGCGGCGTTGGCGGAGTTCGGGAAGGAATGCACGGCCAAGAATGTCGCCGTGGTCGCTATCAGCTCGAACGACGCAGCCAATTATCCGGATGACGGTCCGGCGAAGATGGCGGCGGAAGCAAAGGCCGCGGGTTATCTGTTCCCGTATCTTTACGATGAAACGCAGAAGGTGGCGAAGGCGTATCGCGCCGCCTGCACACCGGATTTTTTCCTGTTCGATCGGGGTCGTCGGTTGGTGTATCGCGGGCAATTTGACCCGAGCCGTCCGGGCAATGGGATTCCCGTGACGGGCAAAGACCTGCGCGCTGCGGTGGACGCGGTGTTGAAAGGAACACCGCCGTCGCTGAATCAAGTCCCGAGCATCGGCTGCAACATCAAGTGGAAGCGCGGAAACGAGCCGGAATACTTTTGAATCCTGTTTCCAATTTGGAAATCAGGAACTCAGGAATGGAATACCGGCGGAAGTTCTTTGGTCCCGTTTCTCTTAACTCGATAGCGCTAAGTGAAGTGAAAGTCAGCCGACACGAAAGCTACACTTCCAGAGTGTAGGCCCTATTCCTGATTTCCTGAGTTCCAAATCGAAGCTTATTGCTTCGGAATTTTTTCTTCGACGATCTCGCAGAGGACGTGGAAGAGGAACTTGTGCGCCTCCTGGATGCGGGCGGTGGAGGTGCCCGGCACGATGATATCCAAAGTGGATTTGCCCGCCGTGAATCCGCCGTCGCGCCCGAGAAAGGTGATGGAGATGACGCCCTTCTTGTTCGCTTCTTCGATGGCGCGCAGCACGTTCTTCGACTTACCGCTGGTGGTGAAGCTCAAGAGCACATCGCCCTTTTCGCCGAGGCCCCAAACCTGACGCGCAAAGACTTCGTCGAAATGGTAATCGTTGCCCATCGCGGTGAGGAACTCGCCGTTCGCCGTGAGCGAGAGAGCGGGATACGGACGGCGATCGCCCATGAAGCGGCAGAGAAATTCCGTGGCCATGTGCGTCGCGTCGGAGGCGCTCCCGCCGTTGCCGCAGATGAGCAGCTTGCGTCCGGCGACGAGGCTGTTGAGCACGAGCTGGGCGGCTTGGTTCAGCGGGGTTTCGAATTTCGCTAACGACTGAGTCATGGCCACGTTTTCCTGAATTGCCTGTTGCAACTTGCTCATGGCCTCAGCGTAGGCGGAGGCGCAGCGGAGTTCAAAACGCAAATGCACCGGTAAAAGCCCAATCCAAGCCCCGGGCGGAGCGACAAAGGCCGTTGCAAGTTTGCCAATTTCGGGGAAGTGAACCCGCGCCAATCTGGCAGGTTACTCTTGCGGGCCGGTGTGGCCCGGGAAAGGTCTGCCATGTCACTCGAATACGTGCTCGAAAAATTTCCGGTGAAAGCCCGGCTGAAAGATGGGGTTGAAGTCTGCATCCGCCCGCTGGCAGCGAAGGATCCCGTGGCGCTGCAAAAGTTTTTCTACGCCGTGCCGGAGCCGGAACGCTTGTTCATCGAGCGCCCGGTCACGGACAAAAAGTTCTTCCTCAAAGCCTGCGCAAAATTGGACTTCAATCAGGATTTCACGCTTGTGATGACGCATGGCAGCAAGATCATCGGCTGGATCAACCTGCATCAACGGCAGGGCGGCTGGCGGCGGCACATCGGGCGCATCACACTGCTGACGCACCCGAACTACCGCGGTCGCGACGTGTCGCGGCTGTTGCTGGAGGAGATGGTGACTGCGGGTCGCTATCTCGGACTTTGGAAGCTGGAGGCGGAACTGAACGGCGAACGCACCATCGCGATCCGCTCGTTGGAGACCCTCGGCTTCCGCAAGCTTTACTGTCTGCCGGATTACGTCATCGACATGACGCGGCAGACGCACGACTTCCTCCTCATGGGCCTCGACCTGAAAACGGACGAGGAATACACAGTAGCTGGTTGATTGGTTGGTTGATGGTTGGGTTGATAAGAAGAAGGCCCGCCGGGTGGCGGGCCTTCAATTCGTTTTAAGCCAACTCAAGCCGACGCGGACTTGGCCGCAGCCAGATCGTTGCGTCGGTCGGCCATGCTCTTGAAGAATTCGTAGCCTTCGCGCAAACGGCGCACGCAGACGTCCTTGTCTTCGAGCATCGTCTTGATGATGCGCAGAATCGGTTTCGGACGCAGGTAATAGCTGCGGTAGAAGCGTTCCACATCCTCAAAGATCTGTTCCTTGCTGAGGCCGGGATATTCGAGCGTGGACTGCTGGAGACCGTCGCCTTCGATGAGATCGGTCTTGTCCTTCTTCACGAACCAGCCGTTGAGCTTGGCTTGTTCGTAAAGCTCCGTGCCGGGATACGGCGCGGCGAGCGAGACTTGCAGGCTGAACACGTCGAGTTCCTTCGCGAAGTTGATCGTCTGCTCGATGGTTTCCTTCGTCTCGACCGGCAGGCCGAGGATGAACGTGCCGTGGATCACGACGCCGGCTTTGTGGCAGTCCTTGGTGAACTTGCGCATCTCATCAGTCGTGACACCCTTCTTGATGCGCTTGAGCGTATCGTCGTTGCCGCTTTCGTAGCCGACGAGGAACAGGCGCAGGCCGTTATCTTTGAAACTCTTGATCGTGTCGTAGTCGAGATTCGCGCGGCTGTTGCAGCTCCAATCCACACCGAGCGGGCCCAGCTTCTTCGCGATCTCGCGGGCGCGCGGCAGGTTCGCGGTGAATGTGTCGTCATCGAAGAAAAATTCCCGGACCTGCGGGAAGATTTTCTTCATGTAGGCCATCTCGTCGGCGACGTTCTGTGCCGAGCGGACGCGATACTTGTGACCACCGATAGTCTGCGGCCAGAGGCAGAAGGTGCACTGCGCCGGGCAGCCGCGGCCGGTATACATCGAGACGTAGGGATGCTGGAGGTAGCCGATGAAATACTTCTCGATCTCAAGGTCGCGCTTATAAACGTCCGCCACCCACGGCAGCGAATCCATGTCGGAAATCATCTCGCGCTCGGGGTTGTGTTTGATCTTCCCCTCGCTATCGCGATAGCTCAGGCCCGCGATGTCCTTGAGCGCCCGGCCTTCGGCGACTTCCTTGCACGTGAAGTCGAATTCCTTGCGGCCGACCCAATCGATGGCCCACGACGCCTTGAGCGTCTCCGTGGGCAGCACCATCGCGTGCGCGCCGACGAAGCCGACCTTTGTTTCGGGCCGCTGCTGCTTGATGGCCTCGGCCACCTTGCAATCATTTTTCAGCGACGGCGTGGAGGTGTTGATGATGACGTGATCGAAGTCCTTCGCGATGCGCAGGCACTCGGCGATATCAATGTTGTGCGGCGGGCAATCGAGGAGGCGCGAGTTCGGGACGAGCGCAGCGGGCTGCGCGAGCCAAGTGGGATACCAATAGCTTGTGACTTCGCGCCGCGCCTGATACCGCGCGCCAGCGCCGCCGTCGAAACCGTCAAAACTCGGAGGTGAAAGGAATAACGTCTTGCTCATGAAAAAACTTCTTTGGGAATCGCTTGCTGAATCAGACCTTGCCGGTCTCTTTAATCTTCGCCAGCAACGCGTCGCGTTCGCTGGTGTCGCCGTCGCCGCAATGACTGCCGACATGCGGCTCGTGGTCGTGGCCATTGTTGGAAAATGCGCCGCGCGCGTTGGCTGCCGGCGAATTGATGGCCGCCTTCGCTTCGGCCAGGTGCCCCTTACCGATGCTGGCACCGTTGAAGGCGCGTTTGTCGAGTTCGGCGGTCGCCGGGAACGGCTTCGGCTTCGCACCGAAGTTGTATTTGAAATTTTTCCAGTTGTCGCCGGACTTGTAATTCGTGCCGAGCGCGCCGCTGGGATCGTAGCCGCAGTGGACCATGCAATTCTCGCACCGCGGATCGCGCGCCACGCCGTCCACGACGCCGTATTTGTTCCAGTCCACCTTGTCGAGCATCTCCTGATAGCCATCATAATGGCCGTCAGTCATCAGGTAGCACGGCGCCTTCCAGCCTTTGACGTTGTAGGTCGGGATGGCCCACGCGGTGCAGGTGAGGTCGCGCTTGCCGGCGAGGAATTCCTGATACACCGGCGTGCCGAAGATGGTGAACAAGCGGCCCCATTCCTCGATCTTCGAGAACTTCGCGACGGTCATCTTGCGCGTGAGGAAGAAATCTTCCGGCTTCTTGCCAAGGCGCTTGACCATGTCCTTCTTCGCGGCGTCGTAATCGTAGCCGGGCGAAATCGTGTGGCCGTCCACGTTCAGCGAGCTGAGGAACTTGAACATGTCCTCCAGTTCCTGCACGTCAGTCTCGCGATACACCGTGGTGTTGGTCGCGGTCTGGTAGCCGAGGATCTTCGCCATCTTGATGGCGGCGACGCATTCCTTGAACACGCCTTCGCGCTCGACGATGAGGTCGTGCGTGAATTCGAGGCCGTCCACGTGGACGTTCCAGTAATGCCACTTGCTGGGCGCGATGACGGATTTGCTCTTCGCGGCGGCATCGGCCTTGCGGATGGCCTCGGCTTCCTTCTCGGTGACGAGTTGTTGCGCGACAAGCTGCGCGAGCTGGTCTTCCATCGCGGGCGAATAGTTCGCCGCCATGTATTCCCGCATCTTCTTCCGCATAAACACGCCGTTCGTGCAGATGTAAACGATGCGGCCTTGGCCGAGCAGACCGTTCACCAGTTCCTCGATCTTGGGGTAGATGAGCGGTTCACCGCCGCAAACGCTGACCATCGGGGCGTTGCATTCGGCGGCGGCAGCGAGGCATTTCTCCAGCGGGACCATGTCCTTGAGGCTGGTGGAATACTCGCGAATACGACCGCACCCCGTGCACGTCAGATTGCACGTATGCAGCGGCTCGAGTTGCAGCACCATCGCGAAACGCGGGGTGCGCTTGACCTTATGTTTGATGATGTGGCCGGCGATCTTGGCCGACAACGCCAGTGGGAAACGCATAGAAACTCAGCGAACTTGGGTCACCTGCACCTCGGGCGCAGGCTTCGGCAGCGGCGCCGTTGAATCGGCGGGCGGCACGTCATTGCGAATCAAACCGGGCAGCAGGAACGTCGCAGGCGACACACTGCCTTGAGCATTCACACCGCTGCAGCCGCTGTTCGCAATCGCGAACGCGACTGAAAAGACGGCGAGAACGACTTTCCAGTTTAATTTCACTTAGGCGCAGTATAAATCACCGTATGACCTTCGCAACGGATTATTCCCGAGCTCGCCGACCACCGGCGGGCGCAAGGTTAAACACCGCCGGGCTGGTCGTGGTTGCGATGTTGCTCTGGCTGGCGTGCGGGGCGCCGGCGGCGGAACCCGAACCAGCGGCGACCAATTCTCCCGTAGCCCTAGCTCACGCGGATTTTCTGGCGCGGCAATTCACCTATCAGCGCAACTCCACGAACGCGGAGGCGAACTGGCAGTTCGCCCGGGCGTGTTTTGATTGGGCCGAGTTCGCCACGAACGACATCCAGCGCGCCGGGCTGGCGGATTTAGGCATCAAGGCGAGCCGCGCCCTCATCGCCCGCAGCTCGAACAGCGTCCAAGGCCACTATTACCTCGGCATGAACCTCGGCCAGCTTGCCCGCACCAAGAGCCTCGGCGCGTTGCGGCTGGTGGACCAGATGGAGGTAGAGTTCAAGCTCGCGCGGAATCTGGACGAGAAATTTGATTTCGCTGGGCCGGACCGGAACCTCGGCCTGCTTTACCTTGAAGCGCCGAGCATCGGCAGCATCGGTAGCCGCAGCAAAGCCAAGACGCATCTGCAACGCGCCGTGGAACTCGCACCGGAGTTTCCGGACAATCAGCTCAACCTCGCCGAGGCACGGCTGCGTTGGAAAGATTCCGAGGCCGCGCGCAAGGAAGTCGAGGCCCTGGAAGCAGCGCTGCCGAAAGCGCGGGAACAATTCAGCGGCCCGACGTGGGCAGGCGCGTGGAAGGATTGGGATCGCAGGCTGAACAAATTGCGCGAGCAACTGCAAAGCCCCGGCCGGAAGGCAACCTCTCCGCGTGGTGGCCCATGAAATCAAAAGGGGATGTGAGCGAAGTCACATCCCCGGCAAATGTTCTAGATTGAGTGGTTAGACCGCGCCTTCGCCGCGTTCATCGGTGCGGATGCGGATGGCTTCCTCGATGGCGGACACGAATACCTTACCGTCGCCGATCTTGCCGGTCTTGGCCGCTTTCACGATCGCTTCGATGGCTTGGGTTACTTGACCGTCCGCGATGACGGTTTCAATCTTCACCTTGGGCAGGAAGTCCACGGTGTATTCGCTGCCGCGATAGATTTCCGTGTGGCCCTTCTGGCGGCCAAAGCCCTTCACTTCCGTGACGGTCATGCCTTGGATGCCCAACTCGTTGAGGGCGTCCTTCACATCTTGAAGTTTGAACGGTTTGATGATGGCTTCAATCTTCTTCATAAAATTATTCGTTGTAGGCGCGTTCGCCGTGTTGTGACAGGTCTAAGCCTAGGCTTTCATCTTCCTTGTCCACACGCAAGCCAATCAGCTTGTCCACGACCTTCAAAATCACGAACGCCGCGACGCCGGAGAACACAGCGGTGAAGAGCACGGCCTTGAGCTGGTTCATGAACTGCGCACTGCCGCCCACGAGCGAAACGGTCTGGTCCGCACTCTGAAACGTGTTGGCGATGGCTGGATTCACTTCCGCGCTGGCCATGACACCCAACATCAACATGCCCACGACGCTCCCGATCCCATGCACGCCAAAGACGTCGAGGGAGTCGTCGTAACCGAAATGTGACTTCAACTTGGTGACTGCAGTGTAACAAACCACGCCCGCCACCAATCCAATCACCACGGCCGAAGGAATCGTCACGAAGCCGGAGGCGGGCGTGATGGTGGCCAGTCCCGCGACCATGCCGGAAGCCGCGCCCAGCACGCTCGGTTTGCCCTTCAACCACCACTCCACCACCGTCCAGCTCAGTGCTGCAGCTGCTGCCGAGAAGTGCGTCGCTGCAAACGCGCTCGTCGCCAGGCTGCCAGCGTTCACAGCGCTGCCAGCGTTGAAGCCGAACCAGCCGACCCAGAGCAGGCCAGTTCCGATCAGCGAGAAGACTACGTTGTGCGGCATCATCGGTTCACGCGGGAAGCCGGTTCGTTTGCCGAGCACCAAGCAGCAGACCAACGCCGCCACACCGGAGCTGATATGAACCACCGTTCCGCCCGCGAAATCGAGCACGGGCAGTTTCCCGCCGAGCGCCCAATTGAAATAGCCGCCCTTGCCCCAGACCATGTGACACAACGGCAGATAGACAATCGTCGTCCACAGCAGGATGAATGTCAGATACGCGCTGAACTTGATGCGTTCCGCCACCGCGCCGCTGATGAGCGCTGGCGTGATGATCACGAACATCATCTGGAACAGCATGAACGTCTGGTGCGGGATGGTCGCGCCGTAATCTGAGTTCGGCGTCGTGCCCACACCCTTGAGGAAGAGATACTGCGTCGGGTTGCCGAAGAAGGCGTTCCCCTCGCCGAACGCCATGCTGTAACCGAACACCATCCACAACAACGACAGCACGGACATGAGAATCAGGCTGTGCATCATCGTGGAGAGGACATTCTTCGTGCGCACCAAACCGCCGTAGAAGAGGATCAAGCCCGGCGCCGTCATCATCAACACCAGCCCGGTGCTGATCAACATCCAAGCGTTGTCGCCGGGGCTGACCACCGCCGGAGCGGTCGTGGTCTCCGCCCGGAGTGTTGCCGGAAGAAACAGCAGCGCGAACACTAATAATGAGAGATGCAATTTGATTCCAGATTTCCGATGAACGGGATTCATGCACGCGGAGTTTTTCTTAACCTTGTTTCAGTGTCAACGCGTCTGATGAAGCCGCCGTGATTTAGCGCCCGTTTTCTGTTCGACTCGCGTCTCTATCCTTTTAACTTCTCCGCCGCATGTCCGCCGAAGCGCAACTCACCCCCATGATGGCCCAGTATCGCCGCATCAAAGGCGAACTGCCCAAGGACGCGCTCCTGCTCTTCCGCCTCGGCGACTTCTACGAGATGTTTTTCGAGGACGCGCAGGCGGGTGCGCAGCTCTGCAATCTCTCGCTCACGAAGCGCAACGGTGTCCCCATGTGCGGCTTGCCGCATCACGCCGCCAACGGCTACATCGCCCGCATCCTCAAGGCCGGGCGCAAGGTCGCCATCTGCGACCAGATGGAGGAAGCCAAACCCGGCAAACTGGTCCAACGTCAGGTCACGCAAATTCTCTCGCCCGGCACGCATTTCGACGAACGCATGCTTACCGCGGAGCGGAACAACTTCCTCGCCGCCGTCCTCGCCTCCGGCAAAACCATCGGCCTCGCGCTCGTGGACCTGACAACGGGCGACTTCAAGGTGACGGAGATCGAAGGCGAAACGGCATTACTCACTGAACTGGACCGCCTCCGCCCCGCAGAAATCATCTTTCCGTCGGAGGCCGGCTCACTGCGCGAACTCATCCAGCCCGCGTTCCCCATCCTCATCCCGCACGAGGACTGGACCTTCGCGCCGGAGACGGCGGTGTTCACCTTGCGCGAACATTTTGGCGTAGCGTCACTGGACGGCTTCGGCCTGAAGAACAAGCACGCCGCCATCGGCGCAGCGGGCGCGGTGCTGCATTACCTTACGCAACACCTGCGCCGCGACATCAAGCATCTCACGCGGCTCACCTGCTACGAATGCTCCGATTTCCTCGTGCTCGACGGCACCACGTTGCGTCACTTGGAAATCCTCGAACCGCTCCACAAGGACGCTCCACCGCCCGGCTCACTTTACAAAGCGCTAAATCGCACCGTCACGCCGATGGGCGCGCGCCGATTGCGTGACTGGCTTTCGCAACCGCTCGCTGCCGTTGAGCCCATCCGCCAACGCCAGAACGCCGTGCAATCGTGGCTGGATAATTCGCCGTTGCTCGATCAATTCCGCACGCAGCTCACCGAAGTCCGCGACCTCGAACGTATGTTGGGCCGCCTCAGCACCGGCTCCGGCAACGCCCGCGATCTCCTCGCTCTGCGCATCGCGTTGGAACAGATTCCCGGCCTGCGTGCGACGTTGACTTCGGTAGGGCAGAGCTGCCGCTCTGCCTTGTTAGGCGAAGAGGCCGCGCAGCAGCACGGCCCTACCTTGGTTGATGAATTGACCGCTCAACTCACCGAACTCCCCGCGCTCATCGAGTTGATCGCCCGCGCCATCGTGGACGAGCCCCCGCTAGCCTTGAAGGACGGCGGCATTATCCGCGACGGTTTTGACGCAAACCTCGATGAACTCCACGCTGCCTCGCGTGGCGGCAAGGATTGGATCGCCAAGCTCCAGCGCGACGAAATCGAGCGCACCGGCATCAGCTCGCTCAAGGTGGGTTTCAATTCCGTATTCGGCTATTACATCGAAGTCACCAAGGCGAATCTCGACAAGGTGCCGCCGCATTACACGCGCAAGCAGACCATCGCGAACGGCGAACGCTTCATCACGCCCGAGTTGAAGGAGATGGAGGGAAAAATTCTCGGCGCCGAAGAACGCAGCGAGAAACTCGAATATGAACTCTTCCAGCGCGTGCGCGAAGAAGTCCTCAGCCAGCTCCCGCAAATCCAGCAGACCGCCAGCGCTCTCGCGCAACTCGACGTGCTCGCCGGGTTCGCCGAAATCGCGCGCCTCTTCAACCATTGCCGCCCCGAAGTGTGCGATGAAGGCGTCCTGAACATCCGCGATGGCCGCCATCCCGTCTTGGAGCAGCAACTCATCGACGAACGCTTCGTGCCGAATGATGTGGCGCTTGGGTCTTCGCTTGTAGTCCCGCCTTTAGGCGGCTCGGGCGTTTGTGTGTCACCCGCCGGACCGCCTAAAGGCGGGACTACAAACCCCGATTCTACCCTTCCACAGATTGCCTTGATCACCGGCCCGAACATGGCAGGCAAATCCACCTACATCCGGCAGGTGGCGTTGCTCGCGTTGCTGGCGCACACCGGCGCTTTCCTGCCCGCGGCCGAAGCGCGCGTGGACCTCGTGGACCGCATCTTCACCCGCATCGGCGCGAGCGACGACCTTGGGCGCGGGCAATCCACCTTCATGGTCGAGATGAGCGAGACGGCGAACATCCTCAACAACGCCACGTCGCGCAGCCTCATCGTCCTCGACGAAATCGGCCGCGGCACCAGCACCTTCGACGGCCTCAGCCTCGCGTGGAGCATCGTGGAATTCCTGCATCACCAAGCTGGCGCAAAAACGCTCTTCGCCACGCACTACCACGAGCTGACCGAACTGGCCGGCCGCATGCCGCGCCTGAAGAACTTCAACGTCGCCGTGCGCGAATGGAACGACTCCATCGTCTTCCTGCGCAAGATCGTCGAGGGCGGCACGGACAAGAGCTACGGCATCCACGTCGCGCGGCTGGCCGGCGTGCCCAAGCCCGTGATCGAGCGCGCGAAGGTGATCTTGCGCAACCTGGAGGAAAGCGAACTCACGCCCGAAGGCAACGTCCGCCAACCCGCCCGCCACCGCGCCGAGCGCGAGAAACTCCAGCAGCTCCCACCGCCGCAGATGGATTTGTTCAGCCGATAGTTTTGCTGCGCTTCAAATCCTTGCTGGAGAGGACGAATATTCCCCTGCGGTAAAGCACGACCAAGACCGCGACCGCCAGCACGACCCCTGCACCAATGAGCATGTTGGTTCGAAAACCTGCCCACCATAGCCGTCGGTCAAACTCGTTTTGCAGCATGTCAATCTTCGTAGGCGGGTAACCATACTGAGCGGCCAGCTTCAGAACGCGTTTGGCGGACTCCATGGAGTGCGACACTGCTTCAAGCACGGCGTAGTCGTAAAGCAAACTGGCGACCGGTGCATCGGGCGGTTTGACGAATTGCAAACGCTCACCCAGCTGATACTCGATGGCCGTGGCAAGTTCCTTGAGGGTCATGCTTCGGGCGCCGACGGTCACTTCGCTCCCGATCTTCTGCGGGTCCAGTTCCAAGACCGAATGGCTCTCAAACCACCGGGCGTCCTTCGCTTGCGCGATTTTCGCTTCCAGGATTCTTGCATGCAGCCACTCCGTGCCTTGGTGATCACTTGGATTCCGCCGGATGCCCTCGTTGATCCAGTGCAGGGCCTGTTCATTGTTCCCAGACAGTTCGAAGGCGGTGCCCAGATTGGCTGCGATAAAAAACTCGCCGGGTTTCTCACGTTCGAGCCGTTCAAGCAAATCGACCGCTTCCGCATTCCGACCGAGATACATCAGGGCGATGGCGTAATCGCTGCGATCGTTGAAATTGGTGGCGCCCCGGAGACTCGCCTCCATTTCGTCGCCATCATTCCGAAGGTTCTTTTGCAGCGATGCCCGAAGGCTGTGCCAGCCAAAGTAGCTGCCCGAACCGCCGCCATATTTGGTGCCGGACTTGTTAAGACAACACTGGCCCGGCACCGCGAAGAAAATCGCGAGGGCTGAAATCAGTATGGTTTTCATAGCTTGGCTTTGATTGTTAGACAGCGCGCAATCAACTTTGTCACGCAAGTAGACCGCACCTTGCGCCGTCCTGCTGCTGTGCGAAGAGAGAGTCTATGAACATCGCGATGAAAAATTTGTTTTGCTGTTTGTGCCTTGTTCCGACGCGTAGCTCAGACCACCTGCGTGCAAGCGATCAGTTTCCCCGCGACGAACTTCAGCGGTTTCTTCCGCGTGCACGGGAATTGATTTCCGCTCGTGGTCCCGGGCCTTAGCCGGTTCCCAGGACGGCTGTTCAATATGCGCGGCATGAGTGATTTTCTCGCAGCCACCGGCTTGGTCGAATTGGACTAATGGCTGAGATGACCCTTGCAAATACTGGGCTGGAATAGACAATAAGGCGCCGAATTTAAGCGACCCCAACCCGTCGCCGGCAGGGTATTCCCAGTCACTATGACTACGTCAGCATCTTGCAATTCTGTCGGCCCACGTGTGCCGCTGGCTCGCCTTTCATCGTTCCTGTGTTTCGTGCTGTTCCTCAGCCTCGGCCTCGCGCACTCCAGCGCCGCCGACGCCACGGGCTGCGTGATCGTCGAGCGGCAGGGCAAAGTGGAAATCGCCCGCAAGGGCAGCGCCGATTGGGCCGTCGCGGACACAAATGCCGTGCTGCAAATCGGCGACCGGCTGCGCACCGGGTTGCGGGCGCGCGCGACGTTGCGTTGGTCCGAGCTGGCGGTCATCCGCGTGAAGGAACTCACGAGCATGGAAATCCAGCCGCCCGCGAAAGAGGGCGCCAAGCCGGAGATGGAATTGAAGTCGGGCGCGACGTATTTCTTCAGCCGGGAAAAGCCGGAGAGCATCGAGTTCCGCACGCCCGTGGCGTCGGGTGCGATTCGCGGCACGGAATTCAATCTTGCCGTCGCCGAGGACGGCAGCACGGAGCTGGCGTTGTTGAACGGCGCGGTGGACCTTGCGAACGCGCAAGGCTCGACCACGCTGGCGAGCGGCGAACAGGGCACTGTGAAGCCCGGCCAAGCGCCGACGAAAGCGCCGTTGCTCAATGCGATCAATGTCATCCAGTGGGTGCTGTATTATCCGCAGGTCGTCACGCCGGAGGATTTGGGCTTGTCCGAAGTGGAGAAAAAAACGTTCGCCGATTCGCTGGCTGCTTACAACGCCGGTGACCTGACCGGCGCCTTGGAGAAATATCCGCAAGGTCTGTCGAACACGAGCGACGCCACGCACAGCTACCACGCGACCGTGCTGTTGAGCGTCGGCAATGTGGAATGGTGCGAGGCAGAGCTGAAATCCGTGTCGGCCAATTCCGCCGTCGCACGCGCGCTGCGTGAACTCATCGCCGCCGTGAAGGGTGGCAAGTTGGAAAACCTGACGGCGCCCACCACTGCGAGCGAATGGATGGCGCGGTCGTATTACGAACAAGCACACGGTCGCCTCGCCGAAGCACTGGCAGCGGCCAAGTCGGCGGTCGCCCAGTCACCCAAGTTCGGCTCAGCGCACATCCGCGTGGCGGATCTGGAATTCAGCTTCGGTCGCACGGAAGCAGCTCAGGCGGCGCTGCAACAAGGTCTCGCGCTCGCGCCGCGAAATGCGCAGGGCTTTGCGTTGCGCGGTTATCTGCTCAGCGCGCAGAACCAGAACGACGCGGCGCTGGATGCATTCAATCAAGCCATCGCGCTCGACGGTTCGCTCGGGAACGCGTGGCTCGGGCGTGGCCTCGTAAAGATCCGCGAGAGCTTCCGGTTGTTCTCCATCGATCGCGGCGGCGCGGCGGCGGGCATCCAGGATCTGCAGGTGGCGGCGACGTTGGAACCGCAGCGCGCGGCGTTGCGCAGCTATCTCGGCAAGGCGTTCGCCGACAATCACGATTTCAAGCGCGCTCACAAGGAACTCGGCCTCGCACAGCAGCTCGACCCGAACGATCCCACGAGCTGGCTTTATTCCTCGTTGCTCAACTATCAGGACAACCGCAACAACGCCGCCGTCAGCGACCTCGAAAAATCCAAATCGCTCAATGACAACCGCAGCGTCTTCCGCTCGGAGTTCCTGCTCGATCAGGATCAAGCTGTGCGCGGCGCGAACCTCGCGACCATTTACCGCGACGTCGGCCTGCAAGACATCAGCGTGCAGGAAGCAGCGCGC
>JBEGQI010000107.1:0-3080 GCA_041181065.1 Verrucomicrobiota bacterium
CGGCAGCACCGGGTTGTTCACCGGCGCCGTCGCCACCGCGACCGGTCCCGCCGTGACGGACGGCAAACTGCAGATCTTGCACAGCAACATCATCACAGCGGTGTATCAAGATGCGTCGCCCGCAGCGCAGCGGCTGTTCACGGCGCAAGCCGACCTGCTCCCGCCCGTCATCGCGAATGTCGCGGTGACGAATCGTTTCGGGAAAGCGCAGGTGCAATGGACCACCGACGAACCCGCGACCGACCGGCTGCTTTACGGCAAGACGACCGCGCTCGGTTCCGCCGTGACCAACTCCGTGCTCGTAACGAATCATCTGGCCGTCGCGGACGGACAAGTTTCCGGCCAGACTAATTACTACCGCATCATCTGCGCTGACGAGGCGGGCAATCTCGCCACGAACAACACCGGTATCAGCACCCCATACGTGGTGCCGTTCGTGCCGCCCATCCTGGTGGTGGACGGTTACTACGCGGACTTGATCGATCCGCCGCCGCCGATCGCGAATTACACCGACGCACTGACCTCGCTCGGGATGAATCATGATGTGTGGAGCATCAAAGATTTCGGCTCGCCGACCGCGAAGGATTTGAAGAGCTATCGCGTCGTCATCTGGCGCATCGCCGAATACAGCTCGGCGTTTCCGACAGGCCTGACCTTCCCACAACAATCCGCCACCCGCGACTATCTCGACTCCGGCGGCTCGTTGTTCATGGCGTCGATGGAATTGGTCTCGCGCGTGGGACCAACGAGCGCATTCGTCCGCGACACGTTGCATGTGAGTGATTTTACCGAAGACGTCTCAACCACATCAGTCGAGGGCGTGCCTGGCGACATCATCGGTGACGGGATCAACGCCGACCTCGATTACTCGGATTACGCCTACTTTGGTTTCCTCGAACTGAATTACTCCGACAACATCACGCCCGGCACCGGCGCGGAGGGATTCCTCACGGATTTCGACACGGGCGAATTCGTCGGCTTGCGTTACCCCGCGCTGGGCGTGGACAGCCCTGACCGCGTGGTGTTCCTCTCCATCCCCTTCGACTCCCTCCCGACGACCGAGCGCACGACGCTGATGAAGCGCTCGCTGAAATTCCTCGCGCCCGGCTTGAAGGGCCAGGGCAGCGTCGCGTTTGCCCGCAGCGCTTACGCGGTCCCGAGCGAAGCGACGGTGGAGGTCGCGGACTCTGATCTCGAAGGCGCAGGTCAGATCTCCATCAACATCAACAGCGATTCGCAAACCAACAACGTTCCGCTCGCGCTGCAGGAGACGACGCGTCGGGGCGTGTTCCGCGGCAGCTTCAATCTCGTGACGAACCTCACCGGCGGCGCGATCACCGAGCTGCGGGCGGCACCGGGCAATTTCGTCCGGGCGAAATATTTTGACGCGACCAACTACGACACCTCCGTCGGCCAACAGCTCGTCGCCACCGTGCAAGTTGACAATACGCCGCCCGGGATAATGAACATCGCCGTCGATCGCGGTTACGTGGACGCCACGGTGACATGGGACACGACGGAGCTGGCGGATTCCAAGGTGGAGTTCGGCGAGTCCACTTTGTTTGGCCGCACCGCCTTCGACTCGGCACAGACGGAAGTTCACAACCTCGCGCTCACCCAATTGTCGCCGGAGCAGAAATATTATTATCGCATCGTCGCCACCGACCGCGCTGGCAACGTCACCACCAGCACCACGAACAGCTTCACGACGCTCACCCCCATCCGGCCGAACTGGACCGACAACATGGAACACGGCGACACGAATTGGACCATTTACACCGTCGAGGAATCCGAACGCGGCTGGGAACTCGGCGGACCGGGCGCGGTGCAACCGGCGGCGCACTCGCCCACGAATTGCTGGGGCAGTAATCTCACCGGCGATTACGCGAGCCAGATCGAGAGCTACCTCATCAGCCCCGCCATCCTGCTCACGAACGGCAACACCCTGAAACTATCCTTCTGGCACAACTTCGATTTCACAACCCCGTCGGAGAATGACATCTATCACGGCGGCGAACTGTTGCTCATCCCCGGCGACGCCGTGAATCCGATCTCACTCGCCGTCTGGTCGGATCAAGTGAGCACGGGTTGGGAGAAGATGGACGTGGATTTGACGGCTTACGCGGGGCGGGTGGTTTACTTGGCGTGGCACTACTTCCTTTTCTCACTCGATGCTGCACCGCGGCAGGGTTGGTTGGTAGACGACGTCAGTGTGATCGCTTCAAACACACCCACCGGCACCGTCATCGTCTCGAACAATCTCTGGCAGTCGAGTTTCACGCTCAACGGCACGCCGCACAGCGGACGCATGTTCGTCATCACCAATGCATTCACAGGGACGAACATCGTCACATTCAACGCCGTGCCGTTCTACAACACCCCGTCAGCTCAGACCAATATTCTCACGACCGGCGCCACGAATCTGTTCCTGGGCAGCTACACCTTCACCGACGCCAACACCAACGGCATTTCGGATGCGTGGGAACTGGCGCGCTTCGGTGTCGTCAGCCCGACCCGAACGAAAACCACGGACACCGACCACGACGGCATGAGCGACTACGCGGAGTTCATCGCCGGCACTGATCCGAACGGCGGCGCATTGACGCCCTTCACGCTGACCGCCCAACTCAGCGGCACCAACCTCCTGCTCGGTTGGCCCACGCAACCAGGGTGGTCCTATCGTGTCTTGCAGTCCATGGGCTTGCCGGCACTCTCGCCTCTCTCGTCCTGGATGGTCGCCGGCGGAATGAGCACCAACCTGATGGTGCCGCTTACCGGCAGCGCACGCATGTTCCAGATTGAAGCCACGAACTCCACCGGCCTGACCAACGGGCTGTCACTTACCCTGACCCCGCAATCCGCCACCGCACTACGTTTCGGTTGGAACGCCTGGAGCAACCGCGCGTATCGTCTGTGGAGCAGCACGAATCTCCTGAACTGGGCCCCCACCACTGCCTGGCTTCCAGGATCGAACAACGTGCTTCTGGCCGTTCCCGCCAATTCCTCCGCCAACCTCTATAAATTGGAAGTCGCGCCGTAAACACAACGCCTGACCGAATTGGGAATAACCCCGGGGGCAA
>JBEGQI010000108.1:0-27948 GCA_041181065.1 Verrucomicrobiota bacterium
CGGATTGCGCCAGTCGAACACTTGCTTCCCGAGCTTCAAGCGCGGCTCCATCTCAGTGCGGATGAATTTTTCGGCCCACGGGTAGAGCGGCACCTCGTATGGCTTGCCAGTTTTTTGCCGGATGAACCTGATCGTCTTTCCCGCCCAATCAACGGCGCCACCAGTGCAATCTTTGGCTTCGGCCTGTCCCACACCCATGAACAACATGAACTTGAGTTCCAAATAGGATTCATGGGCGCGTCCCTTCACATCCTCCAGAATCCGCTCAGCATCTTCCCACTTGAGCTGGGTCCGGTTGATCGGCTCCGTCTTCTCCTTTTTGACTGAAGCCATGGGATTACGGCTGACGAATCCCTCCTCCAATGCCAAATCAAACGCATCAGACAAGGGGCGCAATATCGACTCGTTGATGGTCTGGCCTTTGAGGCGGCGCCGACCCTTGCCATCCTTGTCTTCGCGCGCCTTCGCGATGAACTCACGAATGTCTTGCGCCTTGTAGTCCGTCACGACGTTTTTGGTATCAACGTATCGACGGAGCATCTTGAGGTGGTTATCCAGCTTGCGCTCCGTCCCAGGTTTCAGGCCGGCTTTGCCACGACGCCATCGGTTAAGCAATTCGTCCAGCGAGGGGACGGTTTGATTTTTCGCGCGCCCGTGGATCACAGGTGTTGACGCCACGGACGGTTGCACTGCCGGTCCATCTTCTGCCACCAAGACACGTCGCACCCGAGGCAGCGGTTTGTCCGGGATCCCGGCAACGTTGTCCGCAATGGGGTGCTTCTCCCCGTCTACAACCAGGGAAATCTCAACATTGCCATTGGGCTGTGCCTCGATCATCGCCACGGTGACGCGGGCAGCCGAAAGGTCCTGCGTCTGTAACCGTTGCCAGATTACCCTGCCACCCCGGCGACCGACAAACCAAAGTTCACCGGTGCGGACATGTCGTTGGATGCCCCGGTCCACCCGTCGAAACCGGGGGGTGTTAGGCAGTTTGTTAGGCAGTTTGTTAGACTGGAGGGGGAAACCGCGCGAAAATGCGTCGAAATCAGGAGCATTACGCTTTCCGCTTGGAACCGTGTCAAGGTAATGCTCTACCACTGAGCTAACCGCGCAACCGGGTCCCGAAGTGCTAGGAGAACCATTGGTTTTCATAGCGTTTTCGCAAAATTTGCGAGTCGCGATAATGTGCACGGGTTCAGAGGGTGGCAAGTCCAAAAAGAAGCAAACTAAGAATGGGAAGTGCTCCTCCTCATTAAAACTTCTCCCCAGGAAGCCGGGCCGACTACCTGTCAAAATGCATCACGCGAATCTTAGAAAGCTAACCGCAGTTCGCCGATTGCACTGAGGTGAGGACACGAATATTTGAGCTGGCCTTTGACCGCGTTAGTGCACCTGGTTGCTCCCCGTTCGCCACCGCTTGGCAATTTCTCCATCATCGACTGGAAAAGTCGGATGCGTCCACCAACGCGCTGCGCTCCGTCCCGCCTTGACCATCCGCGACTCTTCGCGCTGTGCCGCCGCCTGATTTCTCTTGGGCGGTTCCTTGAAAGTGCTAATTTACTCAACTTAGCACGTGCTAAAAATCGATTGACTGTTGGTTGGCGAAGATTAGGGTAGGCGAGTTCATTGGTTAAACGTCCGCTCCGAGCGGTTAATCAGAAATACGACGTGTCATGAAACTTCAACTGCTCGACTGGCTGAGTGTCGGCGCTTCGCTGCCCGTCTGCTTTATCCCGGAAATATTCTTCGGCAAGTGCGGCTGTAAAAATGCTTCGGAGTTCTTTCTGTCCGGCCGTTTGGTGTCATGGTGGCTCGGAGGGCTTTCGATCGTGGCGACCGCTTTAAGCAGCGACACTCCCAACTGGGTGATGGGGCAGGTCCGCAAGTTCGGCGTAGTAGTTAACTGGCAGTGGTGGGCATTTGTGCTGACCGGCGTGGCGTTGCTCTACGTCATAAACCATCTCTGGGATAAACAAGTCCAAGCAAAATAGGTTGCCGTTAGATAACTATGAACATGACGCTTAAATTCTCCGCGCCGCTTGATCCGGGATTTCAACCCGCCGTGCTTTGGAATCGCGCCTATGTTGCAGCTGCCAAAGCCTCCGGCGCTGCGGTGCCGCTTGTCATCGGGCTTGAACGTGAGTGCGGGCTCGTATCGCGTTACGAAACCATTGTGAAAGCCACGGCTGACGCTGACACGCTCCGCTATGTTGAGCGCGTTGTTAAGTTCCTTCTCTGGGCGCGAGGCGGTTGGAAGATCTATGTTGGCGGACCGAAGGCCATCGGTGAGTTCATTCGCAAACAATATTCTCTACGCGGAGCGCGCAAGTTCGACTGTGAGATGATGGCGCTGGCTTACGGCAGGAGACTCGAGGTCGCGGTGACATCGCCCCCGAAGGTTCCGAAGAACCAGGAAATGCAGATCTCGGCCGGTGGCCATCTCAAGGGTTGCCGCATCGGATTTGACCTCGGCGCGAGCGATTACAAGGTGTCGGCGGTGTTGAACGGCGAGCCGGTCTTCACGGAGGAAACGCCGTGGGACCCGAAGAATCAGGCCAATCCGGCGTATCACTATCACCACATCTCGGCCGCGTTGCATCGTGCGGCGTCCCATCTGCCCCGTGTGGATGCCATCGGCGGGAGTTCGGCGGGCATCATCGTGGACAACGAGATCCGCGTCGCCTCGTTGTTGCGTTCGATCCCCAAAAAGGATTTCCCGATTGCCGCGAACATTTTTAAGCGCATTCAGCGGGAGTGGAATGTTCCGCTGGTGATGATGAACGACGGCGACGTGACAGCCCTTGCCGGTGCGCTGTCGCTGCGGCAGAAGGGCATGCTCGGCGTGGCGATGGGTTCGAGTGAAGCGGGCGGGTTCATGGATAAGAAGGGCCGCATCCTCGGTTGGCTGAATGAACTCGCGTTTGCGCCGGTGGATTACAACCCGCACGCCGCCGTGGATGAATGGTCTGGTGACGCTGGCGTCGGTGCGCTCTACTTTTCGCAACAAGCCGTGAACAAACTTTTGCCGGCGTCCGGCATTGAAGTGCCGAAAGACATGGGCCTGCCCGAGCGGCTTAAAGTAGTCCAATCGCAGATGGCGAAGGGCGATGAACGCGCGGCAAAAATCTACGAGACGATCGGGGTATATCTCGGCTACTCCATTCCGCACTACGCTGACTTCTACGATTATGCGCACATGCTCATCCTCGGGCGCGTGACGACGGGGCAGGGCGGCGACATCGTGCTGGCCAAGGCGCGCGAAGTGTTGCGGATTGAGTTTCCCGAATTGGCGCGCAACATTGCGTTGCATGTTCCGGACGAGAAAAGCCGTCGCGTTGGCCAAGCCGTCGCCGCGGCGAGCCTGCCGGAACTCAAAAAATGATCGCATGAAACTCCACAACACAACCGCATCGGTCTTCATTCCCGACGGCCAGCCGGAAAAGGATGCGCTGAGGCGCATCACGCATCTGGGCATCGGCGCACATCAGGACGACCTCGAGTTCATGGCGTTCCACGGCATCCTGACGTGTTTCGCGCGCGACGACAAATGGTTCGGTGGCGTCACCTGCACGAACGGCGCGGGCAGTTCGCGCACCGGTCCCTACGGCGGATTCACGGATGCACACATGATGACCATTCGCCGGCAGGAGCAGGATGCAGCGGCGGTGGTCGGCGGTTATGGCGTGATGGTGCAGCTCGATTACGCGAGCAGCGCGGTGAAAAGTTCGACGGCACCCGAGTTGAAGAGTGATTTAAAAACCATCCTGACGGCAACGCAGCCCGAGGTGGTTTACACGCACAATCCAGCGGACAAGCACGACACACACATCGGCGTCGTGGTGGCGGCGCTGCAGGCGATGCGCGAATTGCCGAGCGAACAGCGGCCCAAGCAGGTCATCGGCTGCGAAGTCTGGCGCAATCTCGACTGGTTGCCGGATAATGAGAAGGTCCTTATGGACGTGAGCGGGCGCGACAATCTGGCGGCGGCCTTGAACGGCGTGTTTGACTCGCAGATCGCTGGCGGCAAACGTTACGACCTAGCCACGTTGGGACGCCGCGCAGCGAACGCCACTTTCTTTGAGTCACACGCGACTGACCAGACCACGCAATTGATCTTCGGCATGGATCTCACGCCCGTGGTGGCGGACGAATCGAAAGCCATCGCAGATTACGTTTGTGGATACATTGATCGGTTCAATGCGGATGTGCGGCAGAAACTTGCAAAACGATTAGGCCAGGCTTGATGGAAATCATCATTCAACCCACTCCCGAGGCGGCCACGAAGATCGCCGCGCGCATTGTTGCCCGCCTGTTGCGCGAGAAACCGAACGCCGTGCTCGGCATGGCCACCGGCAGCACGCCCCTGTTGCTCTATCGCGAACTCGTGGCGATGAAGCTCGACTGGAGCAAGGTCACGGCGTTCAACCTCGACGAATATGTCGGTCTGCCAAGTGAGCACGCTCAATCCTATCACAGCTTCATGTGGGAAAATCTTTTCCGGCACGTGAACATCGCGAAGAAGAACGTCCACATCCCCGACGGCAACACGAAGGACATCCCGGGGTTCTGCGCGAAGTATGAGCAGCAGATCAAGGCTGCCGGCGGCATCGACTTGCAGGTGCTCGGCATCGGCACGGACGGCCACATCGGTTTTAACGAGCCTACGTCGTCGCTCGCCTCGCGCACGCGCATCAAGACGCTGACGCAGCAGACACGGCGCGACAACGCACGCTTCTTCGGCAGCGAAGCCGACGTGCCGCATCACGTCATCACGATGGGTATCGGCACCATCATGGAAGCGAAGCAAATTCTGCTGCTGGCATTTGGCCCGAAGAAGAGCCGCGCGATTGCGGAGGCGGTCGAAGGGCCGATCACTGCGGTGAATCCCGCATCCGTGCTGCAAATGCACCCGATCACGAAAGTTTGTCTCGATGCGGCGGCGGCTAGCGGATTGCAGCGGGCCGATTACTACCGCTGGGTTTACGACAACAAGCCAGCGTGGCAGGCGCTTTGATGAACGAGGGGGCGACCAAGTCGAAGCTGACACCGACCGGGCCGCGGCTCGAGTGCAAGCCCGTTTCGCCATTCAACTCCATGGATCATGTCGCTGTGCGCGCGGCTTTCCAAGCTGCAGCACATTGCGAATTGCAGCAGGCTTGGCAGGATGCGCCTTCGAGCAACTTCGCGCCCGCCGTGGTGCGGGTCGGCTGGCGTCACAATGTGCTTTGGGTTTACGCGGAATTGACGGACGCCGATATCTTCACTCAGGCGTCGGGTCTCAACCAGCGACTGTGGGAATTGGGTGATTCGTTCGAAATATTTCTGCGCCCGGAGGCTCAGCAGGAGTATTTTGAATTGCAGGTGTCGCCGAACAATCAGCATCTGCAACTGCGTTACGTCAACACCGCTGCTCTCAATCGCGCCCGCAAGACCGGTGACCTGGCGGAGGCATTGATTCCCGGAGATGCATTCCGTTCGCGGGTGTGGATCGAGGACCAGTGCTCGCGTTGGAGCGTTCTGGCGGAGATTCCGGCCTATTTGATCTGCGGTTCGAGCGATGCGTTGGCTGGAAGTGTCTGGCGTTATTCCTTCAGCCGTTACGACTACACGCGTGGCGAGCATGAGCCCGCCATCTCCTCCAGCTCGCCGCACGCCGAGGCCAATTTCCACCGGCAAGAGGAGTGGGGGCAACTTGAATTCAAGCGCTGACGGTTCGCAGCAGCATCACATGACGACCCTCAAACACGATGTGCGCGCCATCGCGCGGCAGTTTGAAATCATCGGCGAATTTCTTGACGCAGTGCCATACGGCAGCGGGCACATCAACGACACCTACTGCGTCACGTATCATCAAGCTGGCGTGCCGGTGCGTTACATTCTCCAACGTATCAACCACAACATCTTCAAGAACCCAGTCGCGCTCATGGAAAACGTGCAGCGGGTCACGACGCATCTCACTGCGCGCGTGAATGGCCTGCCCGACGCCACGCGCCGCGTCCTAACGCTCATTCCCACCCGTGAAGGTCGCGGCTGGCATGTGGACATGGGTGGCAATCATTGGCGCGCGTATCTGTTCATCGAGGGTGCGCGCACCTACGACTCCGTGGAATCCACCGATCAAGCCTTCAAGGCCGCGAAAGCGTTCGGGCAGTTCCAGCAATTGCTGGCCGACCTGCCTGCGCCGCGACTGCACGACACCATTCCGGACTTTCATCACACGCCCAAACGTTTCGCTGCACTGGAGGAAGCGTTGGCGGCAGATGCGGCGGGTCGCGCCAAGTCGGCGAAGCCCGAAATTGAATTTGCCCTTGCTCACAAATCCATCACCAGCGTGCTGCTCGACGCGAAACTGCCCGAGCGCGTCACGCATAACGACACCAAGTTCAACAACGTCATGCTCGACGATGCCACCGGCGAGGGCATTTGCGTCATCGACCTCGACACCGTGATGCCCGGCCTGGCGCTTTACGATTTTGGCGACATGGTGCGCACCGCGACGAGCCCAACGAAGGAAGATGAGCGTGATCTGAAAAAGGTCACGATGCAGTTCCCGATGTTCGAGGCGCTGGTGCGCGGTTACCTTTCAACAGCGGGCGGTTTTTTGACCAAGGCAGAGAAGCAGCATCTGGCATTTGCCGGGAAGCTCATCACGTTCGAGATCGGCATCCGCTTCCTGACGGACTTTCTGGCGGGCGATGTCTATTTCAAAGTCCACCGCGAAGGCCACAACCTTGACCGCTGCCGCACCCAGTTCAAGCTGGTTGAATCCATCGAGCAGCAAGAGTCGCGGATGAAGCAACTCGTGGAGCAAATCGGATGAAAATTCTCGTCACTGGTGACGCTGGGTTTATCAACTACGCTCCAAATCTCATTCACTTTACTAACATCAGCACGCGTCGCAACACGCTGGTCGACGCCCGGCTGGCATTTTAGCAGTCCGCCGGTTCCTTTACTCGCACGGTATTTGCAATTGACTCACCACTGATGCGTGTGAAAAGTGCCCGCCCGATGGCAAAAATTCAACGCGCGCTTCTTTCCGTTTCCGACAAGACTGGCCTCGTGCCATTCGCTCAAACCCTGTCCGCCGCCGGCGTGGAACTCATCTCCACTGGCGGCACGGCTAAGGCACTTCGTGATGCAGGTCTTACGGTGAAGGACATCAGCGAGCACACCGGTTTTCCAGAGATGCTCGATGGCCGGGTGAAGACGTTGCACCCGAAAGTCCACGGTGGCTTGCTCTACATTCGCGGCAATGACCAGCACGAAGCC
The DNA here is from genome assembly GCA_041181065.1 of Verrucomicrobiota bacterium. Lineage (GTDB taxonomy): Bacteria > Verrucomicrobiota > Verrucomicrobiia > Limisphaerales > DSYF01 > DSYF01. Next base: position 7,270 of record JBEGQI010000108.1, read on the forward strand.
GCCGTGAAAGAACACGCCATTGCGCCAATCGATCTCGTCGTGGTGAATCTCTATCCGTTCGAGGCCACGGTCGCGAAGCCCGGCGTAAGCCTGCATGATGCCATCGAGAACATCGACATCGGTGGGCCGTCCATGTTGCGCAGCGCCGCGAAGAACCACGACAGCGTCACTGTCATCGTGGACCCGGCAGATTACGCGGCTGTCGCCGAGCAGGTCAAAATGACTGGCAACACCACGCTGGAGCTGCGTCGCTCGCTGGCCGCGAAAGTCTACGCGCGCACGGCTGCCTACGACGCGGCGATAGCGGCGCACCTGACGAGGGAATTCTCCGGCGGCGCGGCGTTACCTGCGACGCTGGCGATCAGTGCGAAGCAAGCTCAGCCGCTGCGTTACGGCGAGAACCCGCACCAGCAGGCGGCGCTTTACGGTAAGTTCCATGACTTCTTCAAACAGCTTCACGGCAAGGAACTTTCCTACAACAACATTCTCGACCTGACGGCGGCGGCGGCGTTGATTGCGGAGTTCCGCGGCGATGCGCCTACGCTGGCCATCCTCAAGCACACCAATCCTTGCGGCGTCGGGCAGGGCGCGAATCTGCGCGAGGCTTGGGACAAGGCGTTCGCGACGGATCGGCAGGCGCCATTTGGCGGCATCATCGCGGTGAATGTGCCGCTCGATGGGCCCTGCGCCGAGGCCATCGCGGAGATTTTCAGCGAAGTCATCGTCGCGCCGTCGTTCACGCCCGAAGCATTGGCGATTTTGCAGAAAAAGAAAAATCTGCGCTTGCTCGAAGTGACGAAGAACCCGGCCGATGCTTCGCCGTGGGATGTGCGCAGCGTGGGCGCAGATTCCTTCCTGCTGCAGCAGCGCGATCTCAAGTTCACAGGTGCCGCCGATCTGAAAGTTTCAACGAAGCGTGCGCCGAGCGAAGCGGAGTTGAAGGCGATGCTGTTTGGCTGGCGCGTGGTGAAGCATGTGAAGTCCAATGCCATCGTTTATTGTGCCGCGGATCGCACGCTCGGTATCGGCGCTGGGCAGATGAGCCGCGTCGATGCCAGTCGCATCGCGGTGTGGAAGGCGAACGAGGCCGGGCTTTCACTCAAGGGCAGTGTGGTGTGCAGCGACGCGTTCTTCCCGTTCCCCGATGGCTTGATTGCCGCAGCGGAAGCGGGCGCGACCGCTGCCATTCAGCCGGGCGGCTCAGTGAAGGATGGCGAAGTCATCGCTGCGGCGGATGCGCGCGGTGTCGCGATGGCGTTCACCGGCGCACGGCACTTCCGCCACTAACAGTTCAACGCGTCTCCAGCACGCGCAGGTTCCGGAACTCGAAGGCTTTTCCCTCTGCTTGCAGGCCGATATGCCCCGCTGCGGCGTCGAGCTTGTCGAATTTCCAGAGCTGTTTGCCCTCGGTCTCCATCGTCGCGGTCGTGCCGGTGACGGTGATGCGGAACTTGAACCACTCGCCGACGGGCTTCGCGGGGATGGCGTTGCTGACGACCGTATCCTTATACCGCAGCAACGCACCGAGCGCGGCGGCCTTCAAGTTGACCTGCCAGGCGTTCGTCGGAAATGGCGTGCCTTCCAGGCCGCAGCGGATGAAATAGCCGCTGTTGTAATTCGTCTCCAACGCGCGGCTCTCGGCTTCGAAGATGAAGTTGGTGTAAACCTGCGTCGTGGCCAACGTGCCGGAACTCGCGCTGAGGTGAATGACGCCGTTCGTCACGGAGAACTTCGCATGATTCAAATTCGTCCAGCCCGTGAGGTTGTGACCGTTGAAGAGCGGGGTCCAGTCGGCGGCTTCGGGTTCGGCTGCGTTGACCTGGAGCATGGCCGCGCAGACGGCGGCGAGGAGAGTGAGTTGAAATTTCATGGCGGCGATTATTTCTTCCGCTCCACCGTGCTGTCCACCAACTTCACGTCGGCTTCGATCACCACGTCGTCCTTCGTGATGCCCTTGAAGAATGAGTTGTAGATGCGCACGCCGCTTATCTCTGCGCCGGCGAAGCCCTGCACATCGAGCACGCGCTTCGCATTGGCGACGGAAACATTCTCGATGATGAGGTTGCGCACTATCGGCTTATGCGGGCCTTTGGAACCTTCCTCGTAAACGAAATCGATCTGCAACGCCGCGTCACCGACGGTGCCGACCTTCACATTGCGGACGAAAATGTTCTCCACCACGCCGCCGCGCACGGCGTTCGACTTGAAACGGATCGCGCGGTCGAGGTTCGGGCTGTCCATCGTGCAATCCTCGACGAACACGTTCTTGCACCCGCCGGAAATCTCGCTGCCGATGGTTACGCCGCCGTGGCCTTCCTTCATCGTGCAACGGCGGATGACGACGTTCTCCGCCGGGACGCCGATGCGGCGGCCGTCGTTGTTGCGGCCCGACTTGATGGCGATGCAATCGTCGCCCGTGTCGAACACGGTGTCCTCGATGAGCACATCCTTGCACGCCTCGGGATCGCAGCCGTCGTTGTTCGGGCCGCGCGTCTCGATGTGGACGCCGCGCACGATGACGTTGGTGCTGAGCACCGGATGCAATTCCCACATCGGCGAGCGGCGGATGCGCACGCCTTCGATGAGGACGTTCTTGCAACGGAACGGCTCGATGAAGCTGGGCCGCAGGTAATCGCCTTCGCCGAACTTGCGTTCCTCGACCGCCACGCCGTCCGCGACCATCTTCGCCAGCCGGTCGCGCGCGGCTTTTTGTTGCGGCAGGCCGTCCTTCCAGCCGTATTCCTTTTTGCCCTTCCACGGCCACCAGTTGGTTTCGTCCGCCTGACCATCGAGCACGCCGTCGCCGGTGATGGCGATATTCTCAGCTCCGAACGCGTAGATGAGCGGCGAGTAGTTGTAACACTCCATGCCCTCGAACCACGAACGCACGGCGGGCAGATACGCTTTCGGGTCGGTCTTGAACTTCAACGTCGCGCCACCGTCGAGGTGCAACTCGACCTTGCTCTTGAGTTGAATCGGGCCGGTCAAATATTCGCCCGCCGGAACAATTACACGTCCGCCGCCGGCATTACTGGCCGCGTCGATGGCTTTCGCAATCGCTTCGCTTGCGTCCTTGCCGGAGGCGGCGCCGAAATCCACGATGGAAAATTCGCGTCCGGGAAGCAGCGGCGCGTAGATGCGCGAAAGGATTTCCGGCACCTGCGCCCATTCTTTGGCGACAGACGGTCTGCTCGCCGCGGCGGATTTGCGCTCGTGCGTCGCGTTCATCGGCAGGCCCAGCAGCTTCTGAATCTCGATGCCCGCGAGGATGAACGGCCCGACGCCCTTGAGGTCGTTGTCCACGATTGGCTCGCGCAAGTAATACGCGTAAGAGCCATCACGCCCGTAGCCGAGCCCGGCGACGGAGCAGCACTTCGTCAGTGAGATCTGACCGGCGCCGTCAGTCTTGATGAGCTGCTTGAGGATGCCGTCGTAGCCCTTGAGGATGGCAGGAATGTAATCGCGCGAGAGGTAACCGTTGTTCACGGCCTTCGCCATCGAATAGACGAACATCGCGCTCGCGGTGGCTTCGAGGTAATTGCCTTCCTTGCCGCCCTGGTCGAGCACCTGCCACCACAGACCGCTCGCGGAGTCCTGATGCTTCACGATGCCGGCGCTCGTCTTCTGGATGAGCCCGATGATCTGGGCGCGACCGGGATGATTCTTCGGCAGGAAATCCAGCACGTCCACCTGTGCCATCGCCCACCAACCGAGACCGCGGCCCCAGAAATTTGAGGAAGTGCCGGTGGTTTTGTTGGCCCAGTCCTGTTCGCGTTTTTCGTCCCAGCCATGGAAATACAACCCGCTGTTCGCATCGTAGAGATGTTCGTCCACGAGCTTGAACTGCTTCACAACATCGTCGAAGTCCGCCGCCGGGCCGTGGAAGTCCGCGGTGTATTCCGCATAGAACGGCGCGCCCATGAACAGGCCATCGAGCCACATCTGCCAAGGGTAACGCTGCTTGTGCCAAAAGCCGCCCTGACTCGTGCGCGGATGCGTCTCGAGCTGCTTGCGCAACAGCGCGGCGCACTTTTGATAACGGGGCTCCTTCGTTAGTTCGTAAAGCGCGATGACCGTTTTGCCCGGCGCGATGTTGTCGATGTTGTATTCGTCGGGTTTGTAGCCCTGAATTTTTCCATCCTCGCTGATGAACGAACCGATGGCGTCCTTGGTAAAGTCGACGTAGCCCGGCGTCGGCACCTGCTCGTTCAACTTAAGCAATGACAATGTGAACAAGCCCGCCGTGTAGTCCCACTTCACGTTGCGTCCGGCGCGCCAGGCGAGTTTGTCGCCGAGCCGAGCCGTCTGGGAATTCGCCATGCGCACGGACCATTGGAGCGGCGTGGCGCTATTGAATTCTTTCGGCGCGCTGGCAGTAGGGCTGGCAGCACGACAAGCGGGCGTCGTGAGAATTGTTGCGGCGAGCAGCGATGCGAGCACGGTGCGGCAGATGAACTGTTTCATGCGTCAGGCTTTTGTTTGAGAGGCAATCCTGACGCGGGGAGACGCCATCTGTCGAGGCTTTCAGCCTGTCCAAATCGCTCCGTCGCCAACAAAATTGTGCACCCTGAAATTTTGGTGGGTGAGATGGCTTCACTTCCTGCTTTTCCACCTCGCCCGTTTCCCTATCTTCGCCCGACATGATTTCTGCGATCCGTTCCGTTCATTTCGTCGGCATCTGCGGCACCGCGATGGCGTCCGCCGCCGCTGCCCTCCAGGAAAAGGGCTACACCGTCACCGGCTCCGATCAGGCGGTGTATCCGCCGATGTCCACGTTTCTCGCGGAGCGGCAGATCGCGGTGATGGACGGCTACAGTGAACGCAACCTCGCGCACAAACCTGACCTCGTCGTCATTGGCAACGCCATCTCACGCGGGAATCCCGAGGCCGAATACGCGCTCGACCACAAACTCCGCTTCTGCTCGCTGCCCGATTTGTTGCGCGAGTTCTTCATCCACGGCAAGCGCTGCCTCGTCGTCGCGGGCACGCACGGCAAGACCACCACCACTAGCCTGCTCACATGGGTATTCGAGCACGCTGGATTGAACCCCAGCTTCCTCATCGGCGGCATCCCGGCGAATCTCAACCAAGGCGCGCGCTTCACCGACAGCGAGTGGTTCATCATCGAGGGCGACGAATACGACACTGCGTTCTTCGACAAGCGCAGCAAGTTCATCCATTACCTGCCCGAGGTCTCCATCCTGAACAATCTTGAGTTCGATCACGCCGACATCTTCGACAACCTCGCGGCCGTGCAACGCACCTTCAGCCATCTCATCCGTATCGTCCCGCGCAACGGCCTGTTGCTCGCGAACGGCGACGACGCGAACATCGCCCCGCTGCTCGAGAAAGTGAATTTCTGCCCCATCAAACGCTTTGGCCTGAGTGAAAACAACGCCGTGCGCGCCACGAACCTTCGCCTTGGCCCCACGGCCAGCGAGTTCGAGATCCCGAGCGCGAAGTTCCACATCAACCTCGTGGGCGAACTCAACGTGCGCAACGCCCTCGCCGTCGTGGCTGCGGCGAAGCATTGCGGGCTCACGAACAAACAGATCCAGTCGGCGTTCGACACCTTCAAAGGCATCAGGCGCCGCATGGAGGTGCGCGGCATCGCCGGCGGCGTGACGATCATCGACGACTTCGGCCATCACCCGACGGCCATCCGCGAGACGTTGAAGGCGTTGCGCATCAAGTATCCGAAGGAGAAGATCTGGGCCGTGTTCGAGCCGCGCAGCAACACCACGCGCCGGAATGTCTTTCAGCAGGAACTTGCCGATTCATTCGCCGATGCGAGTGCAGTGATCGTCGCGCAAGTAGCGCGCTTGGAATTGTTGGCCCCGGAGAACCGCCTCGACCCGGCAAAGTTGATGCAAGACATCAAGGCGATCGGAAAACCCGCCGAATATCTCGCCAACGCCGACGCCATCGTGGCGCATCTCGCGAAGAACGCCTGCGGCGGCGATGTTGTGTGCGTCTTCAGCAACGGCGGCTTCGACGGCATCCACAGCAAACTGCTGGCGACCTTGCGCAAGTGATTTCCAGCTTTACAAGTCAGTTTGTCAGCAGCGCCCGGCAAGCCCTTCTGGTCGCGGGGTTGTTGCTCACGGGCACAGTCGCGCTCGCGCAAGCGTTGCCGGAACCGTATCGGGAGCTGAACAACAATCTGGCGAACAATGCGGTGAGTGCGGTCGAAGTTTTTTCTGCTGGCAAGATCGTGGCTACCGGCAACTTCACCTACGATAATCCCGACACTCCGGATGTGACGTTTTCCACTTTCAAGCTGCCTGGCTCGTATCAGTTCAGCGATGCCACCAACTCGGTGCGTCTTTTTGTTGAAGGCTATCTTGGATACTTCAAGCTCGATCAGGACCTCAATGAGACCGATCCCACTTGGGGCTCTTTGGATGTGCAGAGCGGCACGGCCACTCTGGGTGTCGGAGTAGGTTGCGACCTCAACGACTGGCTAACCATTACGCCCCGGATGCAATTTGCCTACAGCCATGTCGAGCTACACCTTCGTGGCAATCCGCCGCCGCCGATCAATAGTATCATCGCTTCGTGGGGCGCGGATGCATTGACCCTCCTGCCTTCGCTGGATCTCATTGCGCATCGTCGTCTGGGTTTGTGGGACGTTGCGTTCAACACCCGCTACACCTATATCCGGTCCTTGGGCCTGCACGACACAAGCTCGCTGATCTCCATCGATTCCGAAACGCATCTTTGGCGTAACGAGATTTCCACGCGTTTTCACACGCCGCGAAAAACCCTTGGGTTGCCGCTCGATTACGGCGCTCTTTTTGCCCGGCACGATTTGACCGGCCAGTTGCGCCAGTCCGGATTTGTGAGCTATTTCTACGAAGCACGCCTGACCATCTTTTCGCCGCTTCCCAAAAAACTGCGGCCACTGACGGGAGCTGCGTTGACCGGTGCGACTTACTTCAACGGACCGCTTTCAGGTTATAGTATCGGCGTGAGCCTGGACTTTTGAGCGGCGCCAGCCACGTTTCCAACGCGTGGAGATCTTCACCAATTCCTCGGCAGCGGAGGCGTATTTCACTATGAGTTCCGGCCGAAAGGTTCAAACGAAAGTCATCCCGTAGTCGGATGTAAGGTCGAAGAGTGCCGACTACGGTGCAGGAGAATTCGTGTTGGAGTTGGTTGGCGGCGCGTTGGTAACTGTGATCGGGGCGGCGTTGGTCGCGCTTTCGGGGTGCTCCCGCAGTTCGAGATTCTTCAACACGCGAGCTTTCAATTCCATCAATTCGGAATTGGTGACGGTGTTGAGATCGGCGCGGGCTTCGTTGAATCGCCCGGCATTCATCTTGAAGCGGGCCAGATGGATCATCACGCCTTCGCGTTGCAAGTTGCCATCGGCGAGCTTTAGGGCGTAACCCCAGGCATTCAGCGCATCCTCGGTGCGGGTGGGTTTGATGCCGTAGTAGGTCATCGCGATGTCGGTCGCGAGCAGGAAATTCGTCGGATCAAGGCGCACCGAATTTGAATAGAGGGAGAGCGCCTTGTCGAAGACTTGTTGCTCATTGATGTGATAGTGCGCCTGGGCGTCGACACGGAAGAGATACATGGTCGTGCCGAAGTTGTGGTAGTAAATCGGCTCCTTGGGATCGAGTTCAATTGCCTTCTCGTAGTGCGTGAAGGCATTGGTCACGTCGCCGAAGTGCCCGTAGTAATTGGCCAGATTGTTCCACGCCGCCGGATTCTTCGGGTCGGCTTCCTTGGCCTTCAACATGTGGTCACGCGCGCCCTCTTCGTCATGGATATCTTCCAGAAAACTGGCGTAGAGCAGATGCGCGCGTGCGTGCTTCGGGTTGCGCTTGAGAAAATCTTCGTAGGCCGTGCGAACCGGCTGCACGCGTTGTTGGATGCGTCGGTGCAGTTCCTCTTTCGGAACGCCGCCGCCTTGCTCGGCGAAGCGCTCGTTTTCTTGGATCCAATGATCGACCTCCTCCATCGCGGCGTCATCGAGGTCGACGAGTTTGCGATACTCAAGTTCGACCGGGTCGTTTGTATTGACCGGTCCAGCGGAAACATGCGCCACGGCGTCTTCCCGGTTGTTTGTCTCGGCGAGGCAAATCAGCGAGGCGAACGCGGCGCAAATGAGGAGCAGGCAAAATTTCACGCGCGCACACTAACACGCGCCCGACCGATGTCGAGGGGCGGGCTTAGTTCTGCTCCACCACTTTGGCCAACCGGTTGTTCACGAACACGCAGCCGCGCCGGGTGAATGTAGATGTGCGCTCGCGCTCAAAACGGATGCTTTGCTGTTCGCGCTTGCCCACGACCAGCGCATGCGATTCGTGCAGGGGCTCATTGACGAGGCGGACGTGACGTTGAACGGTCAGGCCATCCACTTTGACCACCAGAACTCCGAGGAGGGGATTGAAGCTGTATTCAACCTGGTGCTTTTCGACTTCGCCGACTTCGATGGTGAACTTCATGTAGAAACTTTCTTGGATTCACCTCATTGCATTGCGCGTGCCATGCGATTTTTTCGCATCGGTTTGAACTCTGATTGGCGAGTTGGATTCGAGTGTCTCGAAACGGGTCGAATCTGTTCAGGAACGGGCGTCACCGGGCAAGCAATGCTCGCAATTCCCTCGGCGAACTCGTCGCAGGTTTGCAACTTTGACCGGCGCAGACGTAGGCGGCAGGGCTGGGTTCCTTGGGTAGCGCAGCGGCAAAGGGCTCCACGGGGCCGCGATTGCCGAGCACGATCTTGTTGGGAGCGAAGACGGAATGTGCCGCGTGGGCCAGCGCCGCAAATGCTTCGCTTGTTGGCTCGCCTGCGATGGCTACCCGCGCCGGCTCGTCCAGCCAGAAGTCGAGTGCTTCCAAGAGATATGGCAACGCCTGCGGCGCTTGGGCGAACTTCGCTGCCGCCGCTTGCAACGTCTTTTCCGCCGCGCCGCGAAAGTCTTCCCGGCCCGTGATGGCTGCAAGCTTGAACAACGCCAGCGTAGCGACCGAATTTCCAGCGGGCTCCGCGCCGTCGGTGTCGTCTTTGACACGCAAGATCAAGTCGCTGGCGCTGGCCGCGCTCTGCCAAAAACCGCCGTTCTCCGGATCGAAGAAACGCGCGAGCATTGCGTCGGCAAGCTCAATGGCGAACTCAAGGTGTTCGGGCGTCAGGGTGGCTTCGTAAAGCTCCACGACACCGCGCAACAAGAAGGCATAGGCATCGAGCAATTGCACGGCATCGCGCTCGCCGTCGCGCCAGCGGTGATATAGCGTCTTGGTCTCCGCATCCCAAAGTGTTGCGCGCAGGAACGAGAGGTTCCGTTCAGCGGCAGCACGATAAGTCGTATCGCCCAGCACCGCGTAGGCCCGGGCGAATGCACCGAGCATGAGCCCGTTCCACGAGGCGAGGACCTTGTCGTCCAGATGCGGGCGGACGCGCTGCGCACGGGCTTCAATCATCTTGGCTTTGGCGGATTCGAGCAACGGCTGGTCGTCTGCGGTCACTGCTGGATTCACGATGCTCAACACGTTTTGGCCGGGCAACGGACTGGGATGACTGTGGTCCGTGAAGTTGCCTTGCTTCGTGATGCCGAAATGGTCAGCGACCACGTTGAATTCTTCGGGCGCCAGCAGCTTGGCGAGTTCGTCATGCGTCCAGCAGTAGAATTTGCCTTCGTGACCTTCGCTGTCGGCATCTTCAGCGGAATAGAACCCGCCCTCGGGATGCGTCATGTCGCGGAGGACATAGTTCAGGGTGGAGCGGACAACAGCCGCAAAGGCATCGGCTTGATCGGGTTGGCAAACGAGATAGGCGTCCAGATACAGCTGCACGAGCTGCGCGTTGTCATAAAGCATCTTCTCGAAGTGCGGCACGAGCCACTCGGCATCCACCGAGTAACGCGCGAACCCGCCGCCGAGCTGATCGTGGATGCCGCCGGCGGCCATTCGTTCGCAAGTGTGCAGCACCATCTGCTTCGCGGCCTCGTCGCCGAAGCGATGCGCGTAACGCAGCAGGAATTGCGGCTGGCTCGGTTGCGGAAATTTCGGCGCGCGGCCGAACCCGCCATGCTGCGGATCATACATCTCCTTGAAGGCGCCGCCCGCCGCCCGCAACAACTCCGGCTCCAGCGAGCCAGCCGAATGGACCGACTGCGATTGCAACATGTCGCTCAACTGCGCATGCGTTTGCTCCGCATTCAGGACCAGATCGTCGCGCCGCTCGCGCCAGAGTTCAGCGAGGCGTTCGACGAGCTGGATGAAACTGGGCCGCCCATAACGCGGCTCCGGCGGGAAATATGTTCCGCCGTAAAACGGTTTCAGATCCGGCGTGAGGAAGACGCTCATCGGCCAGCCGCCTGCGCCCGTCGTGGCTTGCACAAACGTCATGTAGATCTTGTCCACATCGGGGCGCTCCTCGCGGTCCACCTTGATGCTGACAAAGTCGCGGTTGAGCGCGGCCGCGGCGGCATCGGTCTCGAAGGATTCGCGCTCCATCACGTGGCACCAATGGCACGTCGAGTAACCGATGCTGAGGAAGATGGGTTTGTTCTCCGCGCGCGCTTTGGCGAAAGCCTCATCGCCCCACGGGAACCAGTCCACGGGATTGTGCGCGTGCTGGAGGAGATAGGGCGATTTCTCGCGAGCGAGGCGATTAGTGTGGCGCGTTGTGGACGACATGGAACTGGATTGGGTTGCGAACCGTTCCGGAGACTACGGGTGAATCGGATTTGAGCAAGCGGCCTTCGCCACCTCACAAGAATTGGCGACATTGAATGCCGTTGCTTGCAGCGCCGCCAGACGGCATCGTCACGCCATGAAACCGACACTGTTATCACTCGGACTCGTTGCCGTCCTGCTCAATGGTTGCGCCACGGCCCAGACCAAACAGCCCGCGTGCTTTCACAGCTGGCCAGCGGGGAGTTCACCTGCCGAGGTCGGCAAACGCGTTTCGGAAAACATCATCGCGCGGAAGTTTGAGTTCGAGGAAGGCAAGCGCAAGGTCGTCATCTACCCCGAGATTTGCGCGTGGTATGGCGCGTTGAACGTGGCGAAGCTCTCCGGCGACACGAATCTCCAGTCGCGGCTCGTCCATCGCTTTGACCGTTTCCTCACGCCCGAAGGCGCCACCCACATCTCGACCAATGATCACGTGGATTATCGCGTGTTCGGCGCGGTGCCGCTGGAGATTTACATCCAGACGAAGGATACGAACTGCCTCGCCCTCGGCCTGAAACTGGCCGACGCCCAATGGGCTAAGCCCACGCCAGACGGCATCACGCACGAAGCGCGCTACTGGGTCGACGACATGTTCATGATCTCGGCGGTGCAGGTGCAGGCGTATCGCGCGACGCACGACCAGAAGTATCTCGACCGCGCGGCGCTCGCGATGGCGGCGTATCTCGACAAGCTGCAACAGCCGAACGGGCTCTTCTTCCACGCTCCCGATTCGCCGTTCTATTGGGGCCGCGGCAACGGCTGGTATGCGGCGGGCATGACGGAAGTGTTGAGCGAGTTGCCGTCAAACCATCCCAAGCGCGCGCGCATCCTGAAAGGTTACCAGACCATGATGGCTTCGCTGCTCAAGTTTCAAAGCGACGGCGGCCTCTGGCGGCAGCTCGTGGACAAACCCGAGTCGTGGCTCGAAACTTCCAGCACGGGCATGTTCACCTACGCAATGGTCACCGGCGTGAAGCGTGGTTGGCTCGACGAAAAAACCTACGGTCCCGCCGCGCGCAAGGCGTGGCTCGGGCTCGTCGCCGAACTCGACAGCGACAACAACGTGAAAGATGTCTGCGTCGGCACGAACAAAGGCTTCCAGGAAGTCGGGCCGGACTTGGACAGGCAACTGGCCTTCTACCTCGCCCGCGGACGAAAGACCGGCGACCTCCACGGTCAGTCGCCAATCCTGTGGACCGCCGCCGCGATGCTGCGTTGATTCGTCGTCGGCTCGATGTTGGAAATCTTTTGCGTGTCTTTCGTGAGGTTCGCGGTTAATCAATCGGGATGCGCGAACTCCTCATTGGCATCGATAGCGGCACGCAATCCACCAAGGGCCTCGTCGTGGACGCGAACACCGGCAAGGTGCTCGGCTCCGGCTCGGCCAAGTATGATTTGATCCCCAACCTCCCGCCCGGCGCGAAGGAGCAGCATCCCGAGACTTGGCGCAAGGCCACGGCCACCGCGATCAAGGCGGCACTCAAGCAAGCCAAGGCCAAGGCCGGCGAAGTCAAAGCCATCGGCGTCAGCGGCCAGCAACATGGCTTTGTCCCGCTCGACAAGGCGGGCAACGTCATCCGCCCCGCCAAACTCTGGTGCGACACCGCCACCAGCGCCGAGTGCGAGGCTATCACCGCCAAGCTCGGCGGCGCGAAGAAGACCATCGCCGCGCTTGGCAATGCTGTGCTGCCCGGCTTCACAGCGTCGAAGATTCTTTGGCTGAAAAAGCATGAGCCGAAAAACTTCGCCAAGCTCGCGACGGTTCTGTTGCCGCACGACTATTTGAATTTCTGGCTCACGGGCGAACGCGTGATGGAATACGGCGACGCCAGCGGCACGGCCTTGCTCGACGTGCGCAGCCGCAAATGGTGCGCCGCTGCCTTGAAGGCGATCGATGCCAGCCTCGCAGACAAGTTGCCGTCCGTGATTTCCAGCGATCAGCCAGCGGGGAAGCTATCGTTCGCGACGGCGAAGGAACTTGGCTTGAGCCCCGGCGTTATCGTCAGCGCGGGCGGCGGCGACAACATGATGGGCGCCATTGGCACCGGCAACACGCGACCAGGCATCGTGACGGCGAGCTTTGGCACGAGCGGCACCATCTATGCCTGCGCGGGCAAGCCGGTCGTGGATCCGCAGGGTGAGATCGCGGCGTTCTGCGATTCAACGAACCGCTGGCTGCCGTTGCTCTGCACGATGAACGTGACCGTGGCCACCGAGATGGTGCGGAAGGATTTTGGAATTGATCACGCGGCGTTCGAGCAGACGGCCACGAAAGCTCCGGCGGGTTGCGATGGGTTGTTCCTGCTGCCGTATCTCGAAGGCGAGCGCACTCCCAACGTGCCGGATGGCACGGGCGTTTATTGCGGCGTCAACACGCGCACCTTCACCGCGCCGCACTTCGCCCGCGCCACGATGGAAGGCGTGACGCTCGGCATGAACTACGGCCTGCGCCGGCTCGCACAACTCGGCGTGAAGGCAAAACAGATCCGCGCGACGGGCGGCGGTGCGAACTCCAAGCTCTGGCGCCAGATCATGGCGGACATCTTCAATGCCGAGGTCGTGACGTTGGCGGTGGGTGAAGGAGCGGCGTATGGCGCGGCGTTGCAGGCGCTCTGGTGCTGGAAGCTGCAAGCCGGCGAGCGCGTGAAGATCGAAGACATCACGGACACGTTCGTGAAGTTGAACCGCGCGCAGACCACGCAGCCCAAGACGGCAAACGTCCGCCGTTACGCGGCGTTGCAAGCGTTGCAGGACGAGACATCGCGGGCGTTGCGCGGGGTGTTCTCGAAACATCGCGGGTTTGTTCTTGGCCAATGAGCGAAGAATCTTCAGAGCGTTTCGCCCGGATCGAATCGCACATCGCGCACCTCGAACATCAGGTCGAGGAGTTGAACGGCGTGGTGATCGAACAGGGCAAGGTCATCGAGCGGTTGCGCAAGCAGGTGCAACTGCAGGCACAGACCATCGAGGATTCCCTCATCGAGCAGGTTAAGGCGAACAATCCCAAGCCACCGCATCACTGAGTTAACCGCGGATTACGCGGATTGACGCGGATAAGACAATTCCCATCCGCGCTATCCGCGTAATCTGCGGTTCTATTCTTTTGCGCTCAGCTTTAAGCGCATTATGCTCGCTGCATGATCCAACGCTTTGCCTTCACTGTCCTCGTCGCAGCCGCATTCGCCGGCTATGCTCAATCATTGCCCAAGCCGGACATGATTGTGGCCGCCGATGGCAGCGGAGATTTCAAGACGGTGCAGGCGGCGGTGGCGGCCATCACGCGGACGAATCGTGAACGCACCGTGGTGTTCATCAAGGACGGCGTGTATCACGAGAAAGTGCGTGTGGATGCTTCGTTCGTGACGCTGCGGGGCGAGAGCCGGAAGGGGACGCGCATCGAGTTCCCGCAGTTGAATGATGATTTCAACAAGTCGCCGGACCCACTCGGGCGCGCGGTCCTCAACGTGAACGGCGATGACTTCGTGCTGGAAAATCTCACGGCGGAGAACACGGCGGGGCAGGTTGGGCCGCATGCGTTCACGATCTACGGCAAGGGCGATCGCACGGTGATCGTGAATTGCGATTTGCTCAGCCACGGGGCGGATACGGTGTCGCTCTGGCTGGGCGACCGCGGAAGGTATTATCACGCGAACTGCAACTTTCGCGGCTCGGTGGACTTCGTCTGCCCGCGCGGCTGGTGTTACGCGACGAACTGCACGTTCTACGAGATGAAGCCGGGCTCAGCGACGGTGTGGCATGATGGTTCGGCCGCGCGCGACCAGAAGTTCGTGCTGCGTGATTGCCGGTTCGACGGCACGAATGGTTGGGTGCTGGGGCGGCATCACCTCGACGCGCAGTTCTACTTCCTCGATTGCAAGTTCGCGGCGACGATGGCGGACCGGCCGATCAAGCGGGTCCTGTATCCGCTCGATGGCAAGACGCCGAGCCAAGCGGACACCAAGAAGAACAAGGAGAACGATGCCCGCAATCTTTGGGGCGAGCGGAACTACTTCTGGAACTGCCATCGCGATGGCGCCGATTTCGCGTGGCACAGCAACAATTTGAGCACGGCCACCGGCGCCCCAAAGCCGGAGCAGATCACTGCCGCGTGGACCTTTGCGAACACCTGGAATCCCGAGCGCACTGATGGCCCGGTCATCAAGCAGGTCAAAATCGGCGAGAACCAAGTCACTGTCACATTCAGTGAACCCGTGACCGTAAAGGGCAAACCTCGGGTGACTATTCGCGCGGGGCGGATGGCGGACTACGTTTCCGGCAGCGGGAGCGACGTGCTGGTGTTCAAGCTTGCGCCGGGCTCTACGCAAGGAGTTCCCGTTTTGGATTTGAACGGTGGTGCAATCATCGCCAGCGAAGCGGGAGCAAGTTTGCGCTGCGCAACTGGCTCGCTGGCGGCCGTGAAGTGAGCTTCAGTGACTGGGCTTGCGATAGACGAGCATCTTCGGCGGGCCATCGTCGGTGTAGCGAGTCAGCAGGTCGTTCAAGTGCATCAACATCCACGGCTGCGCGGCGTTGTAACCGTTCTTGGTGAAGACGATGTCGTCCGCGAGGTGCACGGCGGAATGCACGGGCTTGCCACTGCTGTTCAAGATGAGGATGACGTCGCCGTATTTGTCGGGCTGGGCGACTTCGACGTAGTTGGTCTTCAGGTAGGGCACGGTATTGGAAGTTCCCGTGAACCGGTCGTCGGGCGGGTCGTTGAAAAAGTTCATAGTGCTCCAATGGCAATCCATGACCGGATCAGGTTGCCAGGTGAGCATCGGGAAGGTGTAGAGCCGTTCGCGGGCGAACTTGGGCAGGAAATAGAGCAGGCTGATGGTTGCGCCTTCTGGCAGACGCGCGGTGGATTCGACCAGCGGCTGCACATCCGGCAACGGAGCGCCGCAGCACCAGTAATTAAGCAGCCCTTCGACGTCGGTGTTGGGCCGGATGCGGACGCGGACGAGCACGGCGGATTGGCGGGAGAGCAACTTCAGGATGTGCATGCGCTCGTCGTCGGAATGCAGTTGGCGCAGGAGGAATTCCAAGTCGCTGAAACAGACACCATCGCCGCGGGGATAAAAAAGTTTCCGCGCGATCGCCATGCCGGGGATTTCCTGCGCATGGTCGCCGAACCATTCTTGAAATGATTTTCGGGAGTAGCAGAACGGGCAGGTCATGTAAGGATTGCCCGTTAGTTTTCCGAGCCGGCCATACAATTTTGCGCGCACTTCAGGGGACAGTGCGCCCAGCAGATTTGCGTCCGGGTGCACGGCGACCGAGCCGGTTTCCATGGTGCTGAACTGGTCCGACAACGCGCGGCTCACCGCTGCGGGGGCCACGCCGCTGTCGAGCATGAGTTGGCGGGCCTGCGCGCGATCCATGCCGCTGAAGGTCCATTGCGGCGCGCGATTGGTGTTAGCGAGTTCGAAGCCGAGGTATTCGTCGGGCTGCTCCAGATTGATGTCATACTCGACGAATTCGCCCCACGGCGGAATGGGAGCGGTGGGTTTAGCGGGCGCTTGGTCCGAAGCTGGCGAGATGTTGAGTGTGGGCGACGGAACTTCTGGCCGACGCACCAATTGCAAAGTGGCCAGTGTGCTGACGAGAACCAAGCCGACGCTGAACACGGTGAGCCCGAGGGCGCTGAACCGGATGGTGCTTCCCGGAGATTCCTCAGCATCACGATGTTGCTCCTGCGCCATAGTGGACAAGAGCCAGCTTAGGGAACTGGCGGGCGGCGGGCAAGGTCACGCCGGCTGTTCACATGCTCCGCTTCCGATAGATGAGCGTCTTAGGCGGCGCATCCGCAGTGTAGCGCGCCAGCAAATCGCCGAGGCGCATCAACATCCACGGCTGCGAAAAGTTGTTGCCGTTCTTCGTGAAGACGATGTCGTCAGCGATGTAAACGGCGGAATGGATCGCGTTGCCCTTGTCGTTCAGGATGAGGATGACGTCGCCGTAAAGGTTCGGCACCGCGACTTGATAGAAGTTGGACTGGATGTAATTCGCCGTGAAAGCGGTTTCGGTGAAACGGTTGTCCGGCGGGTCGTTGAAGAAGTTCATCGTGCTCCAATGGCAATCCATGACGGGATCGCCTTGCTTGGAGGGCATCGGGAATGTGTAGAGCCGTTCGCGCGCGAACTTGGGAAGGAAGTAGAGCAGGCTGATGGTGGCGCCGTCTTGCAAGCGCGCGGTGGATTCGACGAGCGGGCGCACGTCTTTTACCTGGATGCCGCGGCCCCAGTAGCCGAGCAGCTTGTCGATGTCCGTGTCAGGCCGGATGCGGACACGTGCGAGCACGGCGGACTGACGGGAAAGCGCTTTGACGATTTCCATCCGCTCGTCCTCGTTCTTGGTCTGCTGCATCAGGAATTCGAAGTCGCTGAAGCACACGCCGTCGCCGCGCGGATAAAGAAGTTTGCGCACCGTGGCCATGAGCGACGAATCGGATGAACCGTTGCCGAACCACAGGTTGAACGTCTTGCGCGGATAGCAGAACGGATACTCCATGTAATGGTTGCCGGGGATGCGTGCGAGCGTGGTGTAAAGCTTTGAACGAACGGCGGGCGGGAGGGCCAACAGGATTTTATCGTCTGGCGTGACGATGGTGTTGCTGTCGACGTTGGTGGTGTGTTCGTCCGAAGTGGCGTGGTTGGCCAGTTCTGCTGGCACGCCACACGACAACAGCAACGTGCGCGTCTGCTCGCGGGTCATCCCGGCAAAATTCCAATGCGGCACCCGGTTTGTCGCCAGTTCGAAGCCGACGTATTCCTCTGGTTGTTCGAGGTCGATGTCGTAAGTCACCAATTCGCCCCAGGCTGGGATCGGCCCTTTGGGCTTGGTGTCGGAGTGGGCGGCGGGCTGCTCTTGCGGGGCGGCTTTGGTCGGCTGCGCTTGATTGTGCTTCACCAGCGCGGCAGTGAGCAATCCGCTCGTGATGACCAGCGCGGCGCTGAAAAGCGCCAGGCCAAGGGCATTGAAGCGGATGTGTCCACTGATCGTTTCCTGCGAGTTGGAACTACGTTTGTTCGCCATTGAATCCGTCTTTCTGTCCGGCAGCCAACTTAGGTGTGCATCGGTGGCTGGGCAAGCAGCCATCCCACGTCAGCTATGAATTTCATTTCACGAATCGCCGCGATTAGCGAGCAACTATTGCGCGGTGACGTGACAATCGCCGCCCGTTTGCTAGTTTTGCAGACGTGAGTTTTGTCGCCGAATTCAATTCCCTGCCGTTCCACTCGCTGCTGCGCCGGGCGCAGACGGCGAACACGGCTTCCGTTCGCGAGACCATCGCGCGCTCCGCGTTGTCGCTGGCGGATTTTGCCACGCTCATTTCGCCCGCCGGAGCCGAGCTGCTCGAACCGCTGGCCCTCCGCTCGCAGCAACTCACGCAGCAGCGCTTCGGCAAGGTCATCCGCCTATTCGCGCCGCTCTACCTTTCGAACGAGTGCATCAACAACTGCAAATACTGCGGCTTCTCGCGCGACAATCCGATTCTCCGCGTCACGCTCACGCTTGAAGAAGTGAAGCGCGAGGCGGCGGCGTTAAAGGAGCAGGGTTTCCGCAACGTGCTGCTGGTGGCGGGCGAACATCCGAAGTTCGTCTCGAATAATTATCTCCGCGATTGCGTGGCGGCGTTGCACGGTGACATCCCGAGCGTGTCGTTGGAAGTCGGCCCGATGGAGACGCACGAATATGTGCCGCTCGTGCAGGCTGGCGCGGATGGGTTGGTCGTGTATCAGGAGACTTACGACCGCGCCATCTACGACGACATGCATACGGCGGGGCCGAAGAAGAATTTCGACTGGCGGCTGGAGACGCCCGAGCGCGCCTACACCGCCGGCTTCCGGCGCATCGGGCTGGGCGCGTTGTATGGGCTGGCGGACTGGCGTTACGAGGCGCTGGCGGTGGCGGCGCATTGCGAATACCTGCTGCGCCATTGCTGGAAGGCGTATTTCACCATCTCGCTCCCTCGGCTGCGCCCGTGTGCGGGCGAGTTCGAGCCGCTCACGCACATGACCGACCGCGACATGGTGCAACTCATTTGCGCGTTCCGGTTGATGTTCCCGGACGTGGGCCTCGTGCTCTCGACGCGCGAATCGCCCAAGCTGCGCGACGGCCTCTTCCCGCTCGGCATCACGTTGACGAGCGCGGGCAGCCACACTGAGCCCGGCGGCTACACCGGTGCGGGCAAGGAACACATCCATCAGACCGTGCGAGGACGCATCGTGGAAGCGGGCGCGAGCGAATGGGCCCCAGCCAATGGCAGTGCGACGGCAGCGACAGGTCAATTCAACATCGCCGACGAACGTTCTTCGCACGAAGTGGCCGAAGTCATCCGCCGCCTCGGCTACGAGCCGGTGTGGAAGGATTGGGATGCGGCGTTGATGGCGTGATGAAATGAAACCCGAACTAGAACGATCTGAGGAAACGTTTGTTGCCATAGCTCGGAATTTTTGCGAGTGGGCAGAGAACCCATCGCTTGAACAAGAGGAAGACTTTAAAACCGCTATGCGGTTATTACCCAAACTCTATGCCGCAGCCATTTTACTGAGAGAGTCGGGCGGTGATGATTCCAAATGGGAGGAGATTCCTGATGACCAACTGAGGATGGTTTACCATCGCTTCGGAAAGCTGCCGTTTAACGCATACGGAGTTTGTTTTAATCCTTTGGTCATCCCACCCGAGGAACCTTGCGTTGGCAGTTTAGTTGACGATTTGGGTGACATTTACCGCGACGTTAAGCGTGCCCTCGTGCATTACCAATCAGGGCACAGAGAGCAAGCGGTCTGGGAATGGAGGTTTCATTTCAAGTGTCATTGGGGGCGGCATTTGTCCAGCGCCCTACATGCGCTGCATGCCCATGCAGAGGTGGCATATTGGTGGCCCGTCGAATACTCGGATGAGACAGACTGAAGTCATTGCCAACGGCAAACCCGTCGAGGCCGCATTGCCCTGCACGCTGGAGCAATTCCTCGTGTCGCAGAAGCTCCTGCCGCGCAGCGTCGTGGTGGAGCACAACGGCGAGGCGGTCGCGCCGTCGGAGTTTGCACAGCGTCAGCTCAAGGCGGGCGACCGGCTGGAGATCGTGAAGATCGTCGCGGGCGGTTGACGTGCTGGAGAAAAATTCTTGTCGCCCGTCGTTCCGGGCCAATAATCCCCGCCGCATGAAACGTAGTTTTGAGAATATTTTCCGCGCGTTCGTTGTGTTGCTGCTGGCCATTGTGCTCTGGTCGGTTTGGCGAGCGGAGGCGCAGTCGATTCAAGCAACTTCCACCGGTGCTGGAGCTGTAGCTGTGAGTGCGGGCGCGGGCACCAACGTCGTGGTTACAGCCCCCGCGAACAAGCCCACCCTCACGCCGGAATGGGTGGAGTGGATCATCTCGGATCTCCCCGCCTTGAAGCACCAGTTCCTGGGCAACGAAGTCTGGAAGTATCTATTCTCGCTCATCTACATCTTCCTCGCGTTCTACGTCTCGAAGATTCTGGATTACCTGACGCGCGTCTGGCTCAAGCGCTGGGCGGAGAAGACGGAGACGAAGTTCGACGATCTCGTGCTCGAATTGCTCAACGGGCCGGTGAAGGTCATCTCGTTTGTGGTGTTCTTGCGTATCGGCTTGGAAGTGTTCTCGTGGGGGCCAACGGTGCAGGTGGTGCTGGAGAAGACTTTCGCCCTCGTCGTGGTCATCACTATCACCTACACGATCCTCAAGTTCGTGGACTTGCTGATGGGCTATTGGAAATTGCGCGCAGCGGGCGAGGCGGACAAGGAGTTCAATGAGCAGTTGTTCCCCATCATCCGCAAGAGCCTGAAGATTTTTGTCATCATCATCGCGGTGTTGTTTACCTGCCAGAACGTCTTCGAGAAAAACATCTCCGCGATACTTGCCTCGCTCTCCATTGGTGGTCTCGCCATCGGCCTCGCGGCGCAGGACACGTTGGCGAACCTGTTCGGCGCGGTGGCGGTGTTCATCGATAAACCCTTCC
>JBEGQI010000109.1:0-18388 GCA_041181065.1 Verrucomicrobiota bacterium
ACTGTGCGATAAAGAAAAGGATGAACGGTGCCGCGATGATTCCGCCCGCATAAATCGCAACTTGCACAGCCACGATGAACGCGCCCGCCGGACTTTGACTGACGAGCGGGACGAACAGCTTGCGCGCCTCGGTCTGGTCAGTATCCGCCTTGAATCCGAGCACGGTGTTCGTGCCGATGGTGATGGGCTGGAGTCTTAGGGTGACGAACTGGTTCGTGCCGAGCTGAAGTTCCTTCTGGTCTTCCTTGTCGAGCTTGAAGACTCCCAGCCGGTTCGTTCCGAACATGACACTGACCGCCTGAACATCCCGGGGATAGCCGATCTTGGCCTTTTTGAGCGGATAGGTGAGGACATCCACGACCCAATTGCCGGCGACGAGACAAACGACAAAGGTGACGCCCAGCGTCACGAAACTCTTGATGAGCACCCAGCGGAGATCCTCCAGGTGATCAAGGAACGTTTTTACCGGACCGCCTTCGTCATCTTCAGCATGGAGGCGTTCCGACTCGGGATCATCAGCCATGAGCGGAACGGCGTGGGCTCAGGACTGCGTGCCGGTCGGGGTGCTGCTGGAATTCTGCGAGGCAGCGGGGGCCTGGTTCTGCGCCTGAGTCGGCGCGGAAGGGGGCGAAACACGCTTGGGTGGCTCCTCGGAGGCATTCTGGATCTCGTCGGTCACTTCGCGGGTCGCCTTCTTGAATTCCTTGATTCCCTGCCCCAAACCCTTCGCGAGTTCCGGAATCTTGCGCGCCCCAAAGAAGATGAGGATCAGCGCCAGAATCAGCAGGATCTGGCCACCGCCAAGGTCGAACAGGGCAATCATCGTATTCATAAACTCTAGGTGGATGACCATACGCCCCGTTAAACGCTGAGTAAAGCCGCAAAAGCCAGCCCACAGGACTGGTTGGAGCGCTAAACGTTAAATCGGGCCGAAACCTGCACTTGTGCCACCGAGATTTCCAGGCTGTGCATTTTGGAAGTTGCTGGAATGCGGGAGCCATTTCGCCCGCTCGACTCCGCGATTAGCTCCACCTAAGCTCTGCCGGCCCAGCAAGCCAACCGTTTATGACGAACGCCGCTTCACCCGCGAATGCCTCCTCCGCTCCCACACCCATCACTTGGCGACTTGGTATCGCAGGCGGCGTCATCGCGCTAGGGGCGTCGGCCTATTTGGCGCAAGGCGTCATCGGCCCGCGCGGACAAGCGTTCGCCGGGGTGCTCTGCTTCTTCGGTCTCGTTGCGATGTTCTCCTCCAACCTGCGCGCGGTGAACTGGCGGACCATCGGTTGGGGGGTGGCGTTGCAAGTCATCCTCGCGCTGCTTGTGCTGAAAGTGCCCGTCGTGAATCAAGCCTTCAACGCCGCGAAAGGCGTCGTGGTCAGCTTCATCAACTTCTCCGACAAGGGCGCCGAGTTCGTTTTCGGCAATCTTGCGCGGCCCGGCGATCTCGCGCTGAATCCGGGCAAGGAGTTCGTGTTCATGTTCGCCTTCAAGGCGCTGCCGCCGATCTTGTTCGTCTCCGCGTTCTTCACCGTGCTTTACCATTACGGGCTGCTGCAACGCATCGTCCGGCTCATGGCGAAGGTCATGGTGCATCTCATGGGCACGAGCGGCGCCGAAACGCTTTCTGTTTCCGCCAACGTCTTCATGGGCCAGACCGAGGCGCCGCTCATCGTGAAGCCGTATGTGCCGCGTATGACCAACTCCGAACTTTTCGCGCTCATGACCAGCGGCTTTGCGCACATCTCCGGTGGCATGATGGTCGTGTATATCAATTATGGCGCCGATCCGGTCGCGGTGTTGACGACGTGCATCATGGCGTGTCCGTGCAGCCTCTACCTCTCCAAACTGTTCATGCCCGAACTTGGCCAACCCGTCACTGCCGGCACGGTCCAGACTGACCACGAGAAATCCCCGCACGTGAACGGCATCGATGCCGCTGCCGCTGGCACGACCGACGGCCTGAAGCTGGCGTTGAACGTGGCCGCGATGCTCATCGTGTTCATCGCGTTCGTGGCGATGTTCGATGCGCTCCTCGGCGCGGTGGTGAAGGATCTTTCGCTCGCGAAAATCTTTGGCTGGTTGTTCTCCCCGGCCGCATTCTTGATGGGCATCGAACCCGACGACATCTCCAAAGTCGGCACGCTTCTCGGCGCGAAGCTCTCCATCAACGAGCACTACGCCTACCTCGTGATGAAGGGCTGGAAGGCGCAGGAACATTTCATGAGTGACCGCTCCTACAAGCTCGCGGCCTTTGCGCTCACGGGCTTTGCGAACTTCGCGTCCGTCGGCATCCAGCTCGGTGGCATCGGTGCCATCGCACCCGAACGGCGGCACGATTTGGCCAAGCTCGGTTTGCGGGCGTTGTTCGTCGGCTTCGTGGCCACGCTCCTCAACGCAGCGATCGCGGGAATATTGCTCTAACCCAACGCTCGTTCGGCGAAGCGCCATGCGCCTTCTCCTAAAACTCCTTTTCTACGCAGCCGCCATCTGCGCGTTGTGCTGGCTCGTGCCACACATCGCGGCGAGCTTTCACCGCGCCACGGCGGAGGGTTCAACGCCGGATGCATCGCGCGCTTACGCGTTGTTCGCGGTTTACCTGCTGATGAGCGCTGCCTTGGCCCTCTTCGTGGCATGGGACGTGGCGCGATCTCTTGGTGGATTCGCGAGCCAGCTATTCTGGAGCGGTGGCCGCATTGCCTCCATCACGCCGGCTTGGTGGAAGGCCGACCGGTTGTGCCGCGACCGCCAATATCTCGAGGCCATCCGCGTGTTGCGCGAGTTCCACGAAGCCCATCCGCGTCAATGGTCCGCCGCCGTGCGCATCGCGGAGATCTACGAACGCGACCTCGCCAACCCGCTCTCCGCTGCGCTCGAATACGAAACACTGCTCCGCCAACGCCTGCCCAAACGAGCCCAAGCTGAAATCCTCCTTCGTCTCGCGGCGGATTATCTGCTCCTGCACCGGACCGACGAGTCGGCGGCCAGGTTGAACCAAGTGCTGGCAGATTTTCCAGGTAGCGCCGCCGCGACCAAAGCCGCCCGCCGTCTCGCGCGTCTGGAGCAGCGGAACGATGCCGACGATGGCCAATGCCAAGTGTCGTGACCGCGTGTGCCGCTCATTGCCCCGGTCGTTGACAAGCGAAATGCCCCGCCGCAAGCTGCCACAACCTCACACCTATGAAATCCAAACCAAGCCTCTGTCTGCTCCTGTCGAGCGTGTTGCTGTTACCGCCGTCCTTGTTCGCCGCTGAACCCGGCACCGCTCCGACGTGGCATGCGCAAACGCTCGGCGAGGCGCTGGGTTACATGCTCCTCTTCGCCGCCATCGGCATCGCGGCCGCCGTCATCGGTTTCAAGGTGTTCGACAAGTGCACGCCCGGCAATTTGACCAAGGAGATCATCGAGAATCAGAACGTGGCCGCGGCGATCGTCGCCGGCGCGGTGATCCTTGGCGTCAGCATCATCATCGCCGCCGCCATGCTCGGCTGAACCGCGATCGTTGACCGCACGTGAAGCGCAGTCGCCGCATCAAGCTTGTGCTCATCGGCACCCTGTCCGCCGGGGCGCTGACTGCCTGCGACCCTAATCCTAGCGCGCCCCTCGTCACGGCTGACCGCGTTTACGTGAACAACTTTTACGTGCCGGGCGTGGGTTATTATCACGCGCCGTTCCGGGGATTCTTCCCGCGCCCCTACAATGATTTCGATGGGGTGACCAAGCGTTACTTCTTCGGCGGTCAATGGGCCGCCGCGCCGCACCAAAGTTTCACAAACATCTCCTCGCCCACGCCGGAGATGGTGTCGCTGGTGGAAGCGAACCGGACCGATGTCTCGCACGTCTCGCGCGGCGGGTTCGGGAGCAGTTCACATTCGTATCACACCTGGTCCTGATGCGACGCCACCGTTGCCAACCCCGCGCAGACTGGCGCGCCCGCGTCGAAAACGTCGGCCTGACCTATCACTCGCATGAAGCCGGACCTTACTGGGACGAATCGGCTTGTTACGAGTTGACCGCGCGCGAAGTGGATGCGCTCGAAAACGCTGCTCACGAGATTCATTTCCGCTGCATCGACGCCGCCGAGGCGGTGATCAAGAATGGTTGGTGGTCGCGGCTCGGCATTCCTGAGATCGCAGTGCCTGCGATCATGCGTTCGTGGGAGCGCGATGATTTCAGCCTGTATGGGCGATTCGATTTCGCCTTTGACGGCAGCGGGTTTCCCAAGCTGCTTGAATACAACGCCGACACACCGACGGCGTTGGTTGAAGCCGCCGTCGCGCAATGGTTTTGGCTCCAAGACACGCACCCAGACGCGGACCAGTTCAATTCGATCCACGAACGGCTCATCGAAGCGTGGCGGCGCTGGGCCGGAACAACGATGCATTTCAGCAGCATCAAAGAACAGCCGGAGGACGAGATGACGGTCCTGTATTTGCGCGACACCTGCGAACAGGCCGGGGTGAGCACGCGCCGGTGTTACATCGAGGACATCGGCTGGGATCGGCGACAGAACATCTTCGTCGATGCGGAGAATGTCCGCGTCACGCATTGCTTCAAGCTCTACCCGTGGGAATGGATGTGGCACGAGGAATTCGGCCCGCGGCTGGCGCAGGACGCGGCTCAATTCATCGAGCCTGCGTGGAAGATGCTGCTGAGCAACAAAGGTCTGTTGCCCGTCCTTTGGGAATTGTTCCCCGGCCATCCAAACTTGCTGCCGGCATTTGAAACCGCCGCGCCGTTGGGGTCGCATTACATCCGCAAACCCAAACTCAGCCGCGAAGGAGCGAACGTCACGCGCTTTGAAGGCGGCGTGGCGGTGGAGGAAACGGGCGGTGATTACGGCGAAGAAGGGCACATCTTCCAGGCGCTGGCGGAGCTGCCGGACTTCGACGGCAACCATCCGGTGTTCGGCGTCTGGGTGGTGGATCATGAGCCAGCCGGCCTTGGCATCCGCGAAGACGCCCGGCGCATCACTGGCAACCTGAGCCGTTTCGTGCCGCACTTTTTCCAACCGTCATGAACTTCAGCAATCCAACCCCACTCCGCATCGGCGCGCGCGGCGCGCTGAACGGACGCACTTACACCGTGGCGGGACGGGTGGTGTTGGGGATGCAACTCGATGGCACCACGTATTACTGGAATGAGTTCCACCTGGTGGATGAGTGGGGCAAAGCCGCCACGCTGGTTTACGAGGAAGGCGAGTATGGGCCGGATTGGAAGCTGTTCACGATGTTCGAACCGTCATCGCCGATGACGGCGCAAGAGGCCGCCAGCAAACGCGTCGGCGACAGCGTCTCGCTCGACGGCAATCCGATCCGCATCACGCTGGTGGATGAATCGGAAGTTTATCACATCGAGGGCACCGCGCCCGAGGGCGTGCAGGAGGGCGACGTCGCCGATTATTTCAACGCCGAATCCGCGCAACGCATGATCGTCGTCAGTTGGACAGGCGACGAGGTGGAGTTTTTCCGTGGGGCGAACATTGGCTATTCGCGCGTCGCCGCCGCGTTCAATCTGCCCCGCCCGGCATTTCCATCCGAGGCCGCCTCGCGTTTCTCCGCGCCGCGGACCAACCCCGGTGTAAACATTCAGCGGTGGATCTTCGGTTTACTTTGTGGCGTGATCGCGTTGGGCATCACGTTGGGTATTCATTCGCGCAACTCCCACTCCCGCCGGAGTGCGCCGTTGCTGACACAGTCCGCCCCCGTGCCACAGCTGAAGGAAGGCATGGCGGGCAACCTTGCCGCCCAACACGTCACGATCGTCAGTGAAGCGCGCATCGAAGTATCCAAAATGGACGCCCGGTTTGAACGCCACGAATACGTCCTCGCCACCGAGTCGGGTGAACACCTGCTCTTGGTGGACAATCTGGATGGCCAAGTCGGCTGGCAACTCCTGCGTCCGCCGCCTTCCCTGCCGCACCTTGGACCGGTCGAGGCAGCACAACTTCGCCTGGGTAACGCGGTGCCGATCGAAGGGTCCAACGCGCGCATCACCGGATTGTTCCAAGCCAAAACACTCGCCTGCTCCGCCATCGATGGCTTCGGCAGTTTTCCCGGGACGATTGTATATGGTTTCGTAGCCCGCTCGACAAACGAGTGCCTGATGGCGCGCTGGACGGGCCGGGACTTCCAGATCTTCAACGCCCGCGAACTGCCCGCGTCGGTGGTCCTCACCGCATTTGAGGCCGACGCCAAAGCGACCAAGTGAACCAAGTCGCCGCAACGGTCTCCGCAAAGATTGCCTGCTGCAGCGCTCTCCGTTAGTTTTCGCGCCTTGAATTTTCGGCGGCGCAACCGCCCGAGAACCCAGACGCTAGAACCAAGAACCATTTATGGCACTGCTCAACGACAATTACCTGAAACTCAAAGCCGGTTATCTCTTCCCCGAAATCGGCCGCCGCGTGAAAGCCTTCTGCGACGCGAATCCCGAGGCCGCCAAGCGCCTCATCCGTTGCGGCATCGGCGATGTGACCGAGCCGTTGCCGGCGGCGGTCGTCGCGGCAATGCACAAGGCCGTGGACGAAATGGCCGTGCGCGAATCGTTCAAAGGCTACGGCCCTGAGCAGGGTTACGAGTGGCTCCGCACTGCCATCGCGAAGAATGATTTCCGCGACCGCGGTCTCGACATTGCCGACGATGAGATCTTCGTCAGCGACGGCTCGAAGTGCGATTGCGGCAACATCCTCGACATCCTCGGCAGCAAGAATAAGCTCGCCATCAGCGACCCCGTGTATCCCGTTTACGTGGACACGAACGTGATGGCCGGCCACACCGGCGAAGCCAACGAAGCCGGCGCTTACGGCAAGATCGTTTATCTCCCGTGCCGCCCGAGCAACGGCTTCATCCCCGAGCCGCCGAAGAAACACGTGGACGTCATCTACCTCTGCTCACCGAACAACCCGACCGGTGCCGTCGCCACGCGCGAACAACTGGAAGCGTGGGTCAAATACGCGCTCGAGCACAAAGCCGTCATCCTGTTCGACGCCGCTTACGAGGCTTACATCAACGACCCGGCGATTCCGCATTCGATCTATGAGATTCCCGGCGCGCGGGATTGCGCCATCGAGTTCCGCAGCTTCTCGAAGAACGGCGGCTTCACCGGCGTGCGCTGCGCATTCACCGTGGTTCCGAAGTCGCTCAACGCCTACACGAAGACCGGCGAAGCGAAGCCATTGCACCCGCTCTGGAACCGCCGCATGACGACGAAGTTCAACGGCGTGAGCTATATCATCCAGCGCGCCGCCGAGGCGCTCTACTCGCCCGAAGGCAAGCAGCAGGTGAAGGCGCTCATCGAGCATTACATGGGTAACGCCGCCATCCTGCGCAAAGGCGCGAAGAAAGCGGGCCTGAAAGTTTACGGCGGCGAGAACGCGCCTTACATCTGGGTGCGCACGCCGCAGGGCGTCACGAGCTGGGACGCGTTCGACAAGATCCTGAAGGACGCGAACGTCGTCATCACGCCCGGCAGCGGCTTCGGCTCGAAGGGCGAAGGCTTCTTCCGCATCAGCAGCTTCAACAGCCGCGCGAACGCCGAAGAAGTCGCGCGCCGGTTGCAGGAACTGAAGTGGTGAGGCAATCATTCGCATACGCCGTCGGACTGGGGCTTTGGCTTCATTCGACGGCGTTTGCTTTTGAGCCCAGCGGCGACGCCACCATTCACGCTTCAGTCGGCACATCGGAGATCGTCATCAAAACGACTCAGCGCCTCGCGGGGGCGATCGATTCGCTGACTTGGGGCGGGCGCGAATTCATCAACAGCGCCGATCACGGCCGACAATTGCAGTCCGCCTGCTCCTTCGACAACAGCGCGACCGCAAACGCCGAGACGTTCAATCCGACCGAAGCAGGTTCCCGCCGCGACGGTGCCGGGCCCACGTCCACGAGCCGCCTGCTTGACCTTCATGCCACGGCGAACCATTTGCGCACGCGGACGCAGATGGCTTTCTGGCTCGCGCCTGGCGAACGTTCCGCCGGACAACTCGCCCGCAACACCAACACGCTCTCGGATTATCTGCTCACCAAGGATGTCCGCATCGGTTACGGGCGCTGGGCGCAGGCATTGGATTACCGGGTGGACTTCACCCTCCCCGCGCACGCGCGGCATCGCTCGGCGCAGTTCGAGGCGTTGACTGGTTACCTGCCGCCGGATTTTTCCCGCTTCTGGCAATTCAACCTGGTCACGCACAAGCTCGAGCCGCTTTCCGACGGCCCCGGCGAGATTGATAATCCCGTCGTGCTCGCGACGCCGGACGGTAAGCACGCGATGGGCATCTACGCGCCACCGGAACGCCAGCCGAACACGACCGGCCCGCGTTATGGTCGCTGGCGTTTCACCGCCGAGCGCGTGGTCAAATGGAACTGCGTCTTCCGCGTGCACAGCTCGCAACCGCTCCGCACTGGAGATTATTCCTACCGCCTGCTGGTGCCCATCGGCACGCTCGCGGAAGTGGAAACCATGTTGCGCGACTGGGTGACGGATGAGTTCCGGCCCGTTCAACCCGCTGGAACCGGAGGCATTCGATGAACACGATCACTCTCGCCGCCGCCGCGCTTTTGGTGGCGCGCTGGCTCGCGCAACTCTGGCTCGATCACCTGAACCAACGTCACGTCCGCGCGCATGCGGGCGCCGTGCCCGAGGCGTTTCGCGGCGTGATGGACGACGCGACTTACGCGAAGTCCGTCCAATACACGCTCGCCAACAGCCGCTTCACCCAGTTCGAGGCGACGTTTGATCTGTTGGTGCTGCTCGCGGTGCTGTTCAGCGGCGTGTTGCCGTGGGCCTTCGCGCAGTTCAATGCGCAATCCGTCTGGTCGCTTGCGGCGTGCCTGTTCGTGGTGTTCGCTGCGCTTTCGTTCGTCAGCCTGCCGCTGCAATGGTGGAACCAGTTCCGGCTTGAGGCGCGCTTCGGCTTCAACACCAGCACGCAGGCGACGTGGTGGCTGGACCGCGTGAAAGGCCTGCTGCTCGGCGCCGTGCTGGGCTATCCGCTGCTCGTGCTCATCTTGAAATGCTTCGCGTGGGCGGGCAACGCGTGGTGGCTCTGGGCGTGGGCCGCGTTGCTCGCGTTCCAATTACTCATGTCCGTGCTCGCGCCCGTGCTCATCCTGCCGTTGTTCAACAAACTCACGCCGCTGCCTGACGGCTCGCTCCGTTCCCGGCTGCTCGCGCTGGCGGAGAAAACCAGCTTCCGCGCCGCAAGCATCCAGGTGATGGACGGCAGCAAACGCTCGAAGCACTCAAACGCATTCTTCACCGGGTTCGGTCGCCTGCGAAAGATCGTGCTGTTCGACACGCTCATCGCTCAACTCGCCGAGCCGGAACTCGAAGCCGTGCTCGCGCATGAGATCGGCCACTGGCGCAAGCGGCACATCCCGAAGATGCTCGTGCTCTCGTCGCTCGGGATGTTTGGTGCGTTTGCGGCCATCGCGTGGCTCGCGCGACAGGACTGGTTCGCGGGCGCGTTCGGTTTCCACGACGGCGGCATCGCGCCGGTGTTACTGCTGTTCGGATTGCTCGCCGGTGCGGCGACGTTCTGGTTCGGCCCGCTCGGCCACTGGCTCACGCGCCGTTACGAATACGAAGCCGACGCCTACGCGAAGGAAGTGGTTGGTGACGCCGCGCCGCTCATCGGTGCCTTGCAGAAGTTGAACGAAAAAAACCTGAGCAACCTCACGCCGCATCCGGTTTACAGCGGCTTCTACTCCTCGCACCCGACGCTGCTCGAACGCGAGCGGGCGTTACTCGTAGCGCAGTGATTCGATCGGATCCAGGTTCGCCGCCTTCCACGCCGGGTAGGTGCCAAAGATGATGCCGACCACGGAGCAGATGAGCAGGCCGATCACGGCCCAGTCGAACGGGATTACCGCCGGCAGCTTCAGCAGGAACGCCGTCGCGTTACCGCCGGCGATGCCGAGTCCGACGCCGAGGATACCGCCGACTTCGCAGAGCATGATGGCTTCGAGGATGAATTGCGTCATGATGTTCCGCTTCTTCGCACCCACTGCGCGCCGGATGCCGATCTCGCGCGTCCGCTCGGTGACGCTGACGAGCATGATGTTCATGATGCCGATGCCCGCGGCGATCAAAGCGATCGAGCTGATGCCCGCCACGCCAAGCCGCACCACTTGCGTGAACTTCTTGAACTGTTCGATGAGCGATTCGTTCGAGACGATGTCGAAGTCGTCCGGGTCCTTGGGCAGCGTCTTGCGGATGATGCGCATCGCGCCGCGGGCTTCGTCCACGGTGTCGTCGAACACCGAGCGGTCGCGCGCCTGCACAAGGATGCTCAGGCTGCGGCTCCAACGGCCGAAGCGGTTCATGCCGGTCGTCACCGGCACGATGGCAAGATTATCCTGACTGCCACCGAGCGACGCACCCTTCGCCGCGAGCACGCCGATGACGGTGTAATTGATGCCGTTGATCTTCAGCCGCTGCCCCAACGCCGAGCCGAACGGAAATACCGTCTTCGCCACCGTGGCGCCGAGCACGACCACGTCGCGGGTGCCGTCCACGTCGGCTTCGGAGATGATGCGGCCTTCGTCGATGATCCAGTTGCGCACGGGAAAACTGCCGGGCGTCTCGCCGAACAACATCACGTTCGGCGCGGTCTTGGCGAATTGCGTCTCGATCTGCCCGCCCCAGAACATCGTCTCGATGCCGACGCTCGCGGCCATGGTGAGCCGTTCCTGGATTCTTTGTCCGTTCTGGTAGGTGATGTTCTTGCGGCGCGCAACGCGCTGCCAGTCGGCGTCGTTGAACATCAGCCCGGGCCGCTTCTGGATGACGAAGCAATTGATCCCGAGCTGGCTCAGCTTGTCTTCGATGTCGCCTTGCATCACGCGCAGCGCGGTCATCACAACGATGATCGAGAACACGCCGATGAGCACGCCGAGCAACGTCAGCGTCGAGCGCAGCTTGTGCGCCGTGATGGCTTGCAGCGCCATCGCGATGCTTTCGCGCAGCTCGGCGAGGAAGAGGGTTCGGCGCTTCAAGCTCATCTCCAAAAGATTTCAACCACGGATGAACACGGATGGACACGGATTTGGGACATGACGGAATGAGGGCGGATTTCAGATCGGCTCACCGCGCGAGCGGCGCGCTCTATTCGAAGTTGTGGCGGATTAAACTCCGCGCCCCCTTCATATCCGTGTTTATCTGTGTCCATCTGTGGTAAAATATTTTTACTCAGCTCTTAATGCGTCCACCGGATTCATCCGCGCCGCGCGCAACGCGGGCAGGAAGCCGGAGATCAAACCCGTCGCCGCCGCCACACCCAGCGCCAGCGCGACGATCGTCGGCGACAACGTGGCGGGAATCACCTTCGACATGCCGATGGTCGCGGGCCACGCGATGCCGATGCCGAACACACCGCCGATGAGACAGATCACCGCGGCTTCGATGAGGAATTGCACGAGGATGGTGCGCCGCTTCGCGCCGATGGCTTTGCGGATGCCGATCTCCTTGGTCCGTTCCGCGACAGAGACGAACATGATGTTCATGATGCCGATGCCGCCGACGAACAACGACAGCCCGGTGATGAACAGCCCCACGCCCGCGATGGTCCCGGCGATGCGATGGAACGTGTCCACGATCTGGTCCTGCTGGTTGATGGAGAAGTCATCGTCGTCGTTGGGCGCGAGGCGGCGGATCTTGCGGATGATGGCGCGCAGATCTTCCCGCGCATCGCCGAGGTCGAGGCCCGGCTTCACCTTCACTTGCAGTGTGATGTTCGGGTTGTTGCGGAACGCGAGCAGGAACTGGTTCAACGGGACGAAGACCTTCGTGTCCGGGCCGTTTTCAGCGAACATGCCGCCCACGGGTTCGAGCACGCCGACCACGTCGAAGTTGCGGCCGTTCATCGTCACGCGTTCGCCGACGGGCGGGGTTAGTTTGAACAGATTCGAGGCGACCGTGGCGCCCAGCACGCAGACGGGCCGACCGCCTTCGGATTCAACCGGCGTGAAGAAACGCCCGTCGTTCAGCGAGAGCCCCGCGGCCACGGCGTATTCATCCGTGGTGCCGATGACGTCCACGGAATCAGACTCGCGATAGTGGTTCTTGATACCTGCGCCCGTCTCCGAAAGCGGCGCGATGGCTTGTGCGAAATCGACCTGACGCATCGCCGAGCGCGCCTGCGCCAGCGTGATGGGACGGCGGCGGTTCATGCGCATCCAATCCTCGTGCGACGTGATGATCCAGTCGGTGCGATCCACGTAAAGCACGTCGGCGCCGATGGAAGAGACGCTTTGCATGAACGAGCGGTTGAGGCCTTCGATGGCCGTGCCCATCAGTGTGACCGTCACGATGCCGATGACGATGCCGAGCGTGGTGAGGCAGGAACGCAGCTTGTTCGCGCGGATGGCGGACCACGCGATGAGCAACCCTTCCTTCAGCTCGGTGACGAAGTTCATGCGCGGGCTTGCACTTCGTCGCTGGCGATCAATCCGTCGCGGATGCGCAGGATGCGGCGGGCGTGGCGGGCGATATCTTCCTCGTGCGTGACAAGAATGATCGTGTTGCCCTTGCCCGCGAGCTGCGCGAATAAAGCCATGATCTCCTCGCCCGTGCGCGAATCGAGATTTCCCGTCGGTTCGTCGGCGAGCAGGATGGACGGCTTGTTCACGAGCGCGCGCGCGATGGCGACGCGTTGGCGTTGACCGCCGGAAAGCTCGTTCGGCTTGTGATGCATGCGGTCGGTGAGGCCGACGTTCGCGATGGCTTGCAACGCAAGTTCGCGGCGTTCGCCGGCTGAGATGCCGGCATAAATGAGGGGCAGCTCGACGTTGTGCAACGCGCTCGAACGCGCCAGCAGGTTGAACGTCTGGAACACGAAGCCAATCTCGCGGTTGCGCACCTCGGCGAGCTGGTTGTCGTCCATGTCGCTCACGTCGGTGCCGTTCAACTCGTAGGTGCCGGAGGTGGGCGTGTCGAGGCAGCCGATGAGGTTCATCATCGTGGACTTGCCGGAGCCGGACGGGCCCATGATGGCGACGTATTCGCCGCGCTCGATCTGCAACGAGACTTCCCGCAGCGCGTGAATCGTCTCGCCGCCCATCTGGTAACGGCGCGAAATCTTGTCGAGGCGGATGAGCGCCATGGTCAGCCTTTTTTGTCCTTGTCGGAATCCGCCGTCGCGCTGCCTTTGCGGACCTTCTTGCCGTCTTCCAATTCGCGCGTCACGGCCTTCGAGCCGCCGGTTACGATTTCCTGACCATCATTTAAGCCTTCGACGATCTCCCAATAGTTCTCGTCGCTGATGCCGATCTTCACTTCCTGCTGCTTCACCTTGTCGCCGTCCACGACAAACACCACGTCGCGCGTCTTTGGGCCTTTGTCCTTCTTGTCCGCTTTCACGGTGGGCGCGTTGGTCTTGGCATTGCCCGCCTCGGCCACCACGTTGGTCGCGGTGGAATTCGTTTTGCCCGCGTCGAACTTCGGCATGCGCGCGGTGACGGAACCGATGGGCACGGTGAGCGCGTTCGTGCGATAACGCGTTTCGATCTCCGTCGTGACCGACATGCCGGGGCGGAAGTTTTCCTTGTCCGAAACGCGGATGCGCACCTCGAACTTCGTCGAGTCGCCACCGCCGCCGCTGCCGCTGCCCATGCTCAACGCGCCGCCGCTGCTGAGCGTGGTGCCTTTGGCCGAGTTGGCGATCTCCGTCACGATGCCTTTGAACTTCTTGTCCTTGAACGCGTCCACTTCGAGACGCGCGATCTGGCCAGGCTGGATGAGCACGACGTCCATCTCGCCGATATCCACGCGCGCCTCCATGGCGGCGAGGTCCGAGATCACCATGATGTCCGTGCCCGCCATCATTGCCGTGCCCACAACGCGTTCGCCGACCTGCGAAATGAGCCGCGTCACGTGGCCATCGAGCGGCGAATAGATCGTCGTCTTGCGCAAATCCTCCTCGGCCTTGTCGAGCGCCGCCTTGGCCATCTCGATCTGGTGTTGCGACTGCGTGAACTGCGCCGCCGCGATGTCGCGCGCCGTCTTGAACTCCGTGTAAACCGAGTCTGAGATCAATTTCTTGTCGAACAACTCCTGGTTGCGTTTGAACTCCGCCTCCGCCCTTTCGAGGCTCGCCTTTGAAGTGACCTGGCCAGCCTGCGCCATGCTGAAGCTGGCGCGCGCCGAGTTGCGGCTCGCTTCGTAGAAGTCGGGCTTGATGCGCACGATGAGGTCGCCCTTCTTGACGGCCTGACCTTCCTTCACGGGCAGCTCTACGATTTCGCCGCTGACCTCGGGGCTGATCTTCACCTGCGTGACCGGCTGGATGCGGCCATTCGCCACGACGATTTCCGTGAGGTCGCGCCGCGTGACTTTGTCGGTCTGGACGCTGATGACGACCTCGCGTTTGCCGAATACGACCCACGCGCCGAGCCCGACGAGCAGCAGCGCGATGCCGCCGAACACGATTAATTTTCTCCGCTTCTTCGATTGTGCCATGATGATTTGGTCGGTTGAACAGCGTTACTTGGATGCTTCCGATGGGAAAATGTTCACTTAGGCACCATGTGTTGAGCCGCCCAACCCAACGTCAACATGCCGCCCATGATCACGACGGTGAGGATGAGCACCCACGTGAAAGCTTTGACAAAGCTGGCGCCTGTCAGTTTCGCAAGTGCGATGCCGTTGAGGACGGTTCCCCATACCGCGAACACATCCAAAGACATCAATACCATGTGCAACAGCCGCGTAGGATCGACCGGGCGGACGAGCAGGACGGGACCGGCGCTGACGAACTGTGTTCCCATCGCAGCGGCCAACAATCCTTTCACCAGCGCGCCGAGGCCAACGATGACCATCAACAGCCCCGCGGCCTCGACCGCTTTCAGGTATTCGATCGGTTGACGCAGCAGCAAGTGCGCAATGCACCACCAGATGAAACCAGTGACGAACGGGATGATGGCAGCCATCATGACTGGCCCCAGAAAAGCCCCAATCATCATGATCGCATTGGTGATGCCCGCAGCCTGCGCCTTGATCTGATCCGCCTGCGCCTGGGTCATCTTTCCCGCATCGATCTGTTTCTGAAAACTTTTCTGCATCGCCTGCCCCTGGATCTCGGCCATTTCGTGCCGGATGGATTCCTGCGAAAACTTGACCGCGTTGCCGCACCAGCTGAGCAGGATGAAGATCAGTCCCGCGACGAGCCAGTTCGTGTGGCACACCGGCTTTGATTTGATCTCTTCAAACACTTCGCCCGGCGCGATGAACACATTGGTGAGCTTCGCAGCGAGGGATGTTTCAGCCGGAACGGGTGGTGGTTGTGTGCTGTCGGTGTTCATGGCTTCAGGGTCTGGGTTGAACTGAGTTGAGCCGGGGCGTGAACGAACGACTCCGGCGTCACTGAACTATAGGGAGCCCGCTGCGCCACGCGAGCGAAATTGGTCCAGCCTCAACGCGTCACGCCCGCGCCAAGTGCCAGCATGAAGAGATCGGTCGCGATCCAATAGCTGGCGACCAGGAACGCGCCGCGAAACCACGGTTGCTGCGTCAACCGCGCCAGCCCCGTGCCCAGCACGGCGATGAACCAGAAGTTCAATCCGTTCTGCAAGAGGGCCACGAGGAGTTCATTGCCTGAACCGCCCAGATCACCCACAGCCATCGCGAAGTCGTGTTCGGTGAACCATCTTCTAAAATCCACGGTCAGCGCCACGGTGGCAAGATTCCCCAGGATCGCCACCACGGTCGCGAGCCCGACGACATCGAGCGCTTTGCCGAAGCTGACCCGCGTCCGCAATGCTGCGCGCGCAAGGAACCAGAGGACCAACGTCCACCAGAAAGGCCGCACCGCCCCGAAGCCAAGACCAGCCACGGCCACCAGTTTCCGCGCGACGCTGGGTTTCATGACAGTATCGAACATCTTCATCGTCTCATCGACGTCGGTTTGCTGGATCTTTTTCGCCTTCACCTGTTCCGTAAGTTGATCGAGCTGGGCCTTGCGCCACACAGGACGATTTTCCTCGAACAGTTTCTGCACCGTTGGCGTGGAAAAGATGACTGCGGCGAACAAGGCAAGGCTGATGGCGTAAAGGGGCAGCGTCAGCAACCAGTTCCCGACCGCATGCCGCGACGTCCGGACCTCCTCGAACACTGCACCAGGCATCGCGATGACGTTCATCAGCCGCGCGTAAAGCGGGCTGCGCGGCGCCGGCAATGGCGCGGGTTTCGCGTCCAGCAGCGGTGGTTTGTCGCCGTTGAGTTCAGTCATCGTGACCGTCGCCATGCGACGGGTCGCGGAACGTGCCGCAAGTGCGCGGCCTTGTCGAGCTTGTGACAGCGCTTGGGCTGCCGCATATTCCGCGCGACCGTGAAGATTCTCGTCGCCATCACCGGAGCCAGCGGCTCGCTCTACGCCCAGCGCCTGCTCGACAACCTCGACCCGCGCCAGCACGAGATCCATGTCGTGCTCAGCAATTACGCGAACCAGGTCATCCGCGAGGAACTTCCCGACGGTCTGCGTGTTCCTGCCGGCGTGACGACCCACAATCTCAAGAGCATGAACGCGCCGTTCGCCAGCGGTTCGAATCCGCCGGACGTGATGGTGGTCATTCCGTGCAGCATGGGCACGCTCGGCCGCATCGCGCATGGCTACAGTGAAGATGTGCTGCTGCGCGCGGCAGATGTCGTGTTGAAGGAGAAACGGAAACTCATCCTCGTCGCCCGCGAAACGCCGCTCAGCTTGGTCCACGTGAAGAATTTCGAGCTGCTGCTCCTCGCTGGCGCCACGGTCCTGCCGGCAAATCCTTCTTACTACACCCGCCCCGCAACGGTGGAACAGGTCGTGGACACTGTCGTTGCCCGCGTGCTGGACCACATGGGCGTGCCGCACAAACTCGTAGCGCGCTGGAGCGAGGAACAGGAATGAAGTTTCGCCACAGAGACACAGAGAACACGGAGTTGAAACCAAATTCTTCTCTGTGCGCTCGGTGCCTCTGTGGCTAATTCAAAATGCTTTCCACAATTCACAGATGGGCTTCGTTCGTGAAGATCAGCCACACGATCTTCGCGCTGCCGTTCGCACTGGCCGCGATGGCTGTGGCGGCACGCGATGACCGTGGCTGGCCGGGGCTCACGAAATTTCTGCTCATCCTCATTGCGATGGTCTCTGCGCGCACGGCGGCGATGGCTTTCAATCGCATCATGGACCGCAAGTTCGACGCACAGAATCCGCGCACGGCAAACCGCCACTTGCCCGCCGGACAAATCTCCATCGTCAGCGCTTGGACGCTCTGGGCCGTAAGCGCTGCCGGACTCATCGGTGCGAGCTGGTTCATCAACACGCTTTGCTTCGCATTATCACCGGTGGCGTTGGCGGTGGTCTGCTTCTATTCGCTGACCAAACGCTTCACGGATTTCACGCACGTTTACCTTGGCATCGCGCTCGCGCTCGCACCGATCGGAGCGTGGATGGCGGTGACGGGCACCTTCAGCTTCTGGCCCGATCGCTGTGCGCTGGATCATCTGCCGCTGCAACACAGCGCGCTGCTTCCGCTGTTGCTTGCCATGGCCGTGGTGTTCTGGCTCATCGGCTTCGATATCATCTATGCGCTGCAAGATTATGAGTTCGACAAGAGCCACGGCCTACACTCGCTCGTGGTGCGCTGGGGACCGAAGAACGCCTTGGCAGGCGCGTTCCTTTCGCATCTCGTGATGTGCGGC
Source organism: Verrucomicrobiota bacterium (assembly GCA_041181065.1). Taxonomy (GTDB): domain Bacteria; phylum Verrucomicrobiota; class Verrucomicrobiia; order Limisphaerales; family DSYF01; genus DSYF01. Next base: position 17,674 of record JBEGQI010000109.1, read on the forward strand.
ATCCTGTTCTTCTTCGGGCTGCTCGCGGGGTTCCGCATCGCGTTCATCGTCGGCTGGATCATCATCGTGATCTGCCTCGTCATGGAACATTGGATCGCGCGCCGCCGCAGCCTCGACTGGATAAACGTCGCCTTCTTCAAGCTCAACGCCGTCATCAGCATGGTCTTCCTAGCCGTGACGCTGGCCGAAGTCATTTTCAAAGGCGGGTTCCGGCTGCGATAAAAAGAAAACGGCGGACGTCGCAGAACATCCGCCGCTTGAAGTTCACTTCCGGTTTGGATCAGATTTGAAATGGCGTCGTTGGAACAGTAATGCTCCCGCCCGCCGTGCTGATAATCGTCACATACACCGGATCGTAAGGTTGATACGGCATGACGGTGCCGCCGTAGCGACTGCCGCCGCCGTTCTGCACTTCGCCGATGAGGCTGCCGTCGGGGCGATACGCGAAAAGACGCGCGGTGGCGTCGGAGCTTGATGCCTTGATGAGCATCTGTCCGCCGCTGGTGGGAGTGGCATTGCAGTAACACTTGCTGACTTTGATTGAATCGGTTTGCGTGCCGCCACCACCGCCGGAACCGCCGGAGGCATGGCTTGAAAGCGTGGTTCCACAAAGCCCAAACGCGACGAGCGCGATGACGAGAGCTGAAGCAATATTTTTCAGGAAAGGTTTCATGGTTGGATTCCAGTTGTGGTGGCGGGCGTTGGAGCGAGATCG
>JBEGQI010000110.1:0-9858 GCA_041181065.1 Verrucomicrobiota bacterium
ACCGCAGCTGAAAGCCCGGCTGGTCACTACCAATTCACCGACGCCACTGCCACCAATCTGGCTCAGCGCTTCTATCGGGTCCGCATCCCGTGATTGTCGTGTCACCCAAATAGCTGGCACCAAGTGCAAGAAGCACAGCTCAAAAGTGCATTGGTCGGTTCGGATCACTTGCCTAGTCTCCGAGCGACACCTGATTCGCCATGCCGCTCACCGCACTGGGCAAACTGCTATTCCCCCGGCATCAGCGCTGGCAACAACGTCGGCGCGTGCATGGACTTCTGCTTGGCCTGATTTTAGGCCTGATAGCTTCGGCGGCAGTCGGTGGATTTATCTACTGGTTCGCCAATCACGCAACGGAGTAGCGCCAGACGGATTTTTTGAACAGGTGTCGAAAGCGCTATCTTGTTTTTAGACACATGATGTCCTCACCGTCAGATCGAAGTCGTCCGCCCTCACAACCACCAAAGTCCTTTCCCAACGATTTCTGCAGGGTTAAACCCATCGGAGATTACGAGGCCTATCTTTGCCGCAGTGCTTGGGCTGCATACTGCCCACACTCGGTGACTACGCCGCTCGGCCACCTCTGCCGCCATCCTAAAGCAGACCTGATTCCTGCCCTGAACTAGGCATGGCCACCCCCCCCGGCTGGACTAGGCGGGTCAATGCCACCTGCCATAAAACAACTTTGCGAATACCGTTCTTATATTCCTGCCATTGGCACCTCTACTGCTAATCACATACTTGCGGTAAGCAGCAGGCAATTCGTGGACAGAACTGTTCTAAATACATAACCCAACCCGCCTGCTGTGCTGTCCACACCGCACAGAAAAAAATGAAAGTTAACAGCAACAACAACAAAGCGGGCTTCACGCTCATTGAAATCATGATTGTGGTCGCCATCATCGGCCTTTTGGCCTCGATCGCGATCCCGAACTTCGTCCGTGCCCGTACGACGGCGCAGATGAATTCGTGCGTGAACAACCTGCGCCTGATTGACAGCGCGAAGCAGCAGCTCCAGTTGGAGCAGCCCTCCGCCACGATCGACAAGACGGGTTTGACGCCGTATGTGGGCCGTGGCGACACGGGCACCTGGCCGAGCTGCCCGACAACCGGCACGGACAGCTACACGATCGGCAACGCGAGCACGCTCCCGACCTGCGCGAATACCTCGACCGCTTATCCCCACGTCCTCACTCCTTAATCAACTTCTAAAGTTGATTATCACCAAGCCCGGGCCTCGGCCCGGGCTCTTTCTTTGCCCAGATTACGCAAGCTGCTCAAGTGGCCCAGCCCACAGCAATCAGTTGAAGGAGGCATGGCATCTCGGGGAGAAAAAGAGATGATCTGCGGGCAAAATTCTCAATTCACCAGAACGCAATCACCCGCCTGTTCGCCTTACACAACCGGAACATTACTTGCATGCCATACTATTTTTGATGCGCCTTAGGCTACTTCTGCGAAGCGATTTGTGCCGCTGATCCTGCGCAAGCGCAGCAGTCTTGCACTGTCTCGCCGCTTCCTCTACACCATGACGCACCATGACTGAAAAAACCGCACCGACCGCACCGAAATGGCCATTTTTCCTGGTCGACGCTTTCATGTTGGGATTGGCATGGTTCATCCATTGGGAGGCCAGGCTGCCGCTGGACCACTTCACTGTCGGCGCCATCTGCGTTTGCGTCACGCTTGGTGCTATTTCCAGCATCGCCCCCTTCATCATGGACTATCGGGCAGCCCTCAAAAGCGCTGAGACAGACTCTTTGCATGACGCCGTAAGCCAGATCAAGAACCTCGAAGGCATCGCCGGGCAAATCAGCTTCGCGACCAGCCAATGGCAGACGGTCCAAGATTCCTCGATGAAAGCAGTCGCCGCTGCCAACGAAATCGGCACGCGTATGACCTCCGAGGCCAATGCCTTCGCCGAATCGATGCAACGCGCCAATGACACCGAAAAAGCCACGCTCCGTCTGGAAACCGAAAAACTCCGCCGCGCCGAAAACGACTGGCTCCAGGTGATCGTCGTCATGCTCGACCACACTTACGGATTGCATTGCGCCGTCACGCGCACCGGCAAGACCGGACTGGCAGAGCCCATCACTCAATTTCAAAACGCCCTTCGCGATGCAGCTCGGCGCGTTGGGCTGACCCCCTTTGTGCCCACCGCCGGCGATGACTTCGAAGAGAAACGCCATCAATCCAACGGCGCCGAACAGCCCGAGCCGGGCGCCAAGATCGCCGAAACGGTCGCCTGCGGTTACACGTTCCGGGGACAATTAATTCGACCAGCGCTGGTGAAGATTGCGGCAGCAACGCCAGCTCCGACTGAACCTGAACACGCACCGACACCTTCCGCCCCCGCTACACCAGCAAGCGAAAAAGAGCCGACACTGCTTTGACCGCAGCGCCCAGCCGACACGGATCAAATCGACTCCGTGTGCCGGGCAGCGATGAAATGCAGCCAGCGCTTGCGGACCGGCTTGCCGTAAATCTTCTGCAATGCCGCCGCGTATATCCTCAACTGCGGACGATAAGCTTCAATCTTTGCCGCCAAGCCCTCGGGCCGCACACGGTCCGTCTTGAAATCCAACAGCCAGATTTCGTCGGTAAGGATCACCACCAGATCAGCAACTCCCTGCACCACCACTGATTCATTTTCCATCCCGGCCAACACGCCCACACCAGTCAAGGCTTGTAATTCAACAGGCGTGAACCTCGCCGTGAACGGCAGCTCCCGCCGGACCGCAGCAGCATTTTCCCGTATCGCGTCACCGATTTCTCCATTCCAAAAAAACGCCAGTGCTTTCAAATCAATCGCCGCCGCTGACTCTGCATCAAACAATCCGCCGGCAACCATCGCTTCGAGCTGAAGCCGCAAACCCGTCTCGTTCCCCGCCCCTTCTAGCGTCAAGGCTTGGAGAAATTCGTGATGCAACGTTCCGACACTTGCCGCATCCAGCCCGGTGGTTGCGGTGACTCGGACTTCAGCTCGGCTCGACGGCTTGGCAAACGCGGCCAGTCCCGCGTCCTCATCCACCAACTCCGCCGTCCGCCGTCGCAATGCAGTCACGGTCGTCTTCGCCCCCACATCGACAGCCGTCGCATGCGGATAACGCCATTCGATTCGCTGCATCAATGCACCAGCAACATCACCCACGGTTGAGTCGCTGTTCGCAAGCGGATCAATGATGCGTTCCATCGCGGGCAACTCAGGCACATCGCGCACAATCCGCCAACGCAGCAATGCAGTGTCCGCATCGTCGCGACCCAGTTCTTCCACCGTCGTCACGCGCGGCAGCCATAACAAAATCCAATCGAGCATCGACTGCACCTTGAGGATTTCGCGGTCGGCGAACGCACGCCCCAAGTCGGCTTCCCACTCGTCCGCAGCTTTCCTCTGCGCGGAGCCCGAGAGGATCAGATGGTCTCGAGCGCGGGTCATCGCGACGTAGAGCAGACGCAATTCCTCGCCGAGCAGTTGGCGCCTCTGCCGGCGCGCCGCCACCCAATGCGCAAATGTAGGATGCTTTCCACCACTCGAAGCAACCGCCTTGGCGCACACACCGTAATCTTCATCCACCAGCACCGCCTCGCTTTGATCGCTCGCATTGAAACGCGTCCCGAGACACGCCACCACCACGACGGGGAACTCCAAGCCCTTGCTCTTGTGGATGCTCATCAGGCGCACGGCGTTTTGCGCGAGCGCGGGTGCCGGCTCGATCTCCTGCTCCGCCGCCTGCAACGCTTCGATGAATTGCAGGAAGCGGAACAACCCCTGGCGCTGATAAGGATCATACTGCCGCACGAGCGCGATGAACTTTCGCACATTCGCCACCCGCTCGGCGCCGCGTTCGCCTGCCTGAGTCACCGCTTCGTAATGTGAATCTGCCAGCGCCCGTTCGAGGCACTGCGACAACGACGCCTGCCGCGCCAATTCCCGCCACACCGCGAAGCGTTGCAAAAACCAATCCACCTTCCGCCAAGCCAACATCGACTCCTTCGAGAATCCAAGAGTAGGTTCGTTAGATTTGCCAGCCGTCCGCGTGACGTGATGAAACTCCTTCACCGCCGCCCACAGCCGCTTTGCTTTGCTGGCAATGCGGATCTGCGCCAGTTCATCGAGCGTCATCGCCACCAGCGGCGACCGCAACACGGCCAGCAGCGGGATGTCCTGCAAGGTATTGTCCAGCAGCCGCACGAGGCTCAGCAAATCGCTTACCTCCGTGCTGTCGAGAAATCCGCCGCGCTCCGCCTGCAACGGCACGCCGCAGTTGTGGAACTCCTTCGCGAACGCCTCCACACGGTTGCGCGGTGACCGCAGCAAGACCGCCATGTCGCGCCACTCAACGCGCCGATGTCGCTTCAATTCCTTGTCAAAGATCACGAGTCCGGTCTCGTGCATCTCGCGCAATCGCAAAGCCACCGTGCGGGCTTCGCGCTCGACCGCCTGCAGATCTTCCACCTTCACTTCTTCTTCGCCATCCGCCGCCTCGCCTTCCGTCTCCTCAGTCTTGCAAAGCAGACAAAACTCCACACGTTTGCCGTTCGCGGTCGCAACTTGCGTCGGCTCCAAGCGACCCGCGGCCAATGCTTCATACGCCACGCCGCCCACGCCTTCGCGCATCAGCGGCGCGAAGAGCTCGTTCACGAACGTGATGACCTCGGAATGGCTGCGGAAATTATCCACCAGGGAGATGCGCCGCCCATCGGCGCCGGTCTGCCACGCCATTTCGTATTCCAAAAACAACTTCGGCTTCGCGAGGCGGAATTGATAGATGCTCTGTTTGACATCACCGACCAGAAATCTGTTTCCATGTCCCGCGTTCGTTCGGCTCACCGCCGCGATGATCGCATCCTGTGCTGCATTGATGTCCTGGCACTCATCGACAAAGATGTGCTCGAAAATATCTCGGCATGCCCGAGCCACCGGCGAAGGTGCGCCGTCACTGTCGATCAACAACCGGAGCGTGAACTGTTCGAGGTCGCCAAAATCCAGTCCGCCCAAATCGCGTTTTGCCACGGCGAACTTCGCGCCAAACTCCCGCGCCAAGACGAGCAGTGCCGCCAAGCCGCCGCGCACGTTCTGCCAATCCGCCGTCAGTCCATCACCCGCATGCTTCGCCTCAAACTGGCTCGCCAGAAATTCCGCCTCCTCGAAGAACTTCTTGAACGGCTCACGCAGCTTCGTCTTTTGCTTCTTCGGCCACTCTGCCGCATCCGCCGCGGAAATTTCGTCCAATGCTGCGGCGACTTCCGTGCTCGCTGTCTCCCGAACGACCCGCACCGCCCTCGCGCACCGCGCTAAATTCTCCGCCTCGCTTGCGACCGCTTCCAACTCCGGCAACCACTGTTCCGCCCAACGTTTCAATTCCACCGCCAGCCATGCTCGCCATGACTCGGGTTGCTCCTGTTCAACCGCGGCCAGTTGTTCCGCAAACCACTGCTCGGGCGACGGCAACGTCTGCGCGCGCCGATGCAGCTTCAGGATGAGTCCGCGAATCTGCTCCGGATCGCCGCCCGCATAGCGGCGGATCACCTCCCGAACTGCAGCTGACGTGGCATCGGCCCCGGCGAAATGCGGCGCAAGACATTCGTCCAACGCCTTCTCGATGAGCGGCCGCGTTTGCTGGTCATCCAGCACGCTGACGGCAGGGTCTATGCCCAGCAGGTGAAAATTCTCGCGGATCAGTTGCAGACAAAAGCTGTGCAACGTCCCAATGCGCGCCGTGTCGAGCAAAGCCAGTTGTTCTTCCCATCGCTCCTGTTCCGCGCTTGCCGAAGTTGCTGCCAGTTCTTCGAGTCTCACTCGCAACCGATGCCGCATCTCCGCCGCCGCCGCGTCCGTGAATGTCACCATCAGCAGCCGCTCCACGGACACACCTTCTGCGAGGAGCGACGCCACGCGTTCCACCAGCGTGCTCGTCTTGCCCGTGCCCGCGCCGGCGACGACAATCACGTTGCCGCGCGCCTGAACCGCGTCGAGTTGGGAGGAGGTCAAGCCCACACGTCCCTCCTCTTAATCTTACTCGTAATCATAATCCTAATCCCTCCGCCTATTCGTGAAGCGATTAAGAGTGAGATTACTATTAAGAACCCAGTGGCCCGATTCATTTGCCTTCCTCCTTCAGGTTGCGGAACGGCATCGTCCACGGATCGAACCGACAGACGGAACGATAGGCGCAACGGTCACACGCAATCTCGCGCTTGAGTCGATACGGCGAAACATCCGCCTCGCCGCTGAAGATACTTTCGCCCGTCTCACGCAACTTCGCCTCGATCTGCGTGAGCAACTTCGGGAACTCGCCCGGCGGCAGCGCCTCGTTGCCACGCGCGCCGAAGCTCCCATCCTTCTTGATCGAATACTTGAACTGCTCGCCCTTCGCTGCGCCGCTGCCATCGAACTGCTGCAAGCGCACGCCATCGAAGCGACCGAGATGTTGAAAGTCAGCCGTCGCCGCCGCGGCTTCACTGCGGGTTCCCGCCGACCCCACCTTGCCGCGCAGCGGGATGTAGAACACACCCGCCGGCGTGAGTCGATCCACACCGAACAACACGCCTGCCTCCGGCATCTGCGTCAGTGCTGCGAGATACGCGAGCAACTGGATCTCCAGCCCGTTCGCCATCTTCACCGCGTCCATCTTCTTGCCCGATGACTTGTAATCACAGATGACCAGCAACGCCTCGCCTTCCGGCGTGCGGCAGAGGTCCACGCGATCGATGCGACCACGCAGCACAAGTTTGCGGCCGTTTGCCAGCTCCAGTCTCCACGCCGGCAATTCCGCCTCCGGCAAGCCGAACGAAACTTCGACGCGCGCGGGATCGAATGCATATTGCGGCGCCCAACCGATGAGCGTTTCGACCAGCCGCTCTAAATTTTCTAGCAGCGCCATGGCGGTGAATCGCGCTGTGTCATCCGCGTTGAACAAGCCATTGCCGAAGGTCGGGATGAGTTCGGCGCCGATGCTGCGCACGAGCAAACGGGCTTCTGCGGGTGTCAGTTCGCGCCAGGTGCGCTTGGAATCCTGGATGCGCCGATGGAACAGCTCCATGACCTCGTGCTGAAAGCTGCCCTTCTGCCGGATGTCCGGCTCGAACTCCTCGCGTTCTTCCGCGCGCAACGCCCGCGCCGAGATGTAATGGAACGGACAACCGAGAAACTGCTCCAGCGCGCTGACGGAGGTGCGCAGCTCCTTGCCATACAACGCGGCGGCGACAGGCGCGCTGAGTTGCGTCGCGCTCATGACCGATTGCGCCTGTTGCCAACGCTCAATCAACGGCGCGAAGTCTTCGTTGCCACCGAGTTGGGTCGCCGCGAGCTTCGTTGTCAAAATCGGCACTTCCAACTCGCGCGCATGGACCGCCTCGCCCCAAGCCGCCTCGGAAAATGTTTCCACCTTCAGCTCCGGCAACGCGCGCTGGATCGCGGCCACAAACGGCGAAGGATTCAACTCGCCCCCGTCCGCATCCGCCCGGCTCCAGGTGACCGCCAGCCCGCGACGGGCGCGCGTGAACGCGATGTAGCCGAAGTAACGTTCGTGACCGAGTTGCAAGCGTTGGTTCGCGCTGAGCGTGACGCCGTGCGCTTCCAGTTCGAGCCGGTCCACCTCGCTGAGCAGCGGTCCGGGCGCGGGCGGCTCGGGGAAAACGCCTTCGTTCACGCCGAGCACAAACACCCGTTGCAAATCCGGATTGCGCGAACGATCGATGCTGCCCACCAGCACTTGATCCAGCGACGGCGGGACCGCGCCCGCCGAAAGCTCCGCCAGCCCCGCTTCCAGGATTGGCAGCCAGTCCCGCAACGGCAACGCTTCGTCGTCGAACGCAAGTTCCACATTCGCGAGCCAGTCGTTCAGTTGCGCCCAGACTGTGTCGTGCGTCGTCCGGTCGATGCCGAGTTCCTTCGCGCGCTCGGCCCACTGCTCAAGCTGCGCTTCAACTTTCAACACCGCCCAAAGTTCACGCAGAGCTTCTGCCATTTGCGCACCGGTCAAAGAATCACCATCGCTCCACAGCCGTCGTCCCAATTCCTCGAACGGCGGCACGACGATCTGCCGCACGCGTTCCAGGTCCTCCGGGCTTAGCGTCAGCGGTTCGCGCCACACCTTACCCTGCCAGCCAAAACGCAGCGCCTCGTTCTCGAGCGCGTCCACCGCTTCGTCCGTGACGCCAACCAAGCCCGTCTTCAAAGCGCCAAACCAGTCCTCATGCCGCCAGTCATAGACCACCGTGCGCAACGCGTAACGGGTCAATTCCGCCACCGGGTGATGCGTGACGGGCTGGCGGTCATCGAGGAAAAAGGGAATGTCGTAACGACTGAACACGCGCCGCAGGATGTCCTGATACCCCGTCAGCGAACGCACCAGCACCGCGCAATCGCGGAAGCGCCCGCCGGCTTGAGCGTGATGCAGGATCTCACGCGCCGCAAAGGTCGCCTCGGCTTCGGCGTTCGGGCACGACACCAGACGGATCGTTGATGCGCTCCCATCAGCGCTCGGATCGGCTTGCGTTGAGCATGCTGAGCCAGCAAGGGCGCACTCCAACGCCGCCAATGCCGGAGCTTCGGCGAAGCGACCCTGCTCCAATGAACGCGGTAACACTTCCACGCTCGTCGGCAAAGTGCGCAACGCTTCGCGGCAACGCCCGAAAGTCCGGCCCACGATTGCCCACGGTGAAATCCACGAAGGATCTGCATCCGGCACGGACGCGAGGCAGAACGCGAGCGTCATGCTCTCGCAATGCGGCGCGAGCGCGGCCAGCAGTTCGATCTCCTGCGGTGTCATTTCAGCGAAGCCGTCCAGCCACAACGCACCAAACCGCAAGGATTGACCGTTCGCGGTGGTTTGCCGCAATGCCTCCGCTGCCAAATCCGGCAGACGATTCGTGTCTTCCAGCGAATGACCGTGAGCGCGGCGACTCGCGAGCCATTCTTCGTAGGCCCCCAGCAGACGTGATAAATCTTGCAGCTTGTCATCCAACCGCGAGGCGTGCTTCACGCGGGCGCAAAGTTCGATCAGGCGGCGCGGCGTGACGCGACTGCGCTGGAGTTCGCGCAGCAGGGAGCTGAGTTGGCCGGCAAAGCCCGTGAGCCGGGCGCTGGCGCGGAAGATCTTCAAGTCCTGATGATGCTTCGCGAGCAAGGCGCGTAGCACCATGATGCGGCCCTCTTCGCTGAGCGATTCCGGCAACGGCCGGCCAAGTTGCGCGAAGACGAAGGCCGCAAGCCGTTCGAAGGAGAGAATTTGCAGCCGCGTGTAGCCGGCAAGCGGAGCGCCCCTCACCCCGTCCCTCTCCCCATCCGATGGGGAGAGGGTGGCCGAAGGCCGGGTGAGGGGCTCGGATTCATACGCCAATAGTTGCCTCTCGATCTGGAAGGTGGCCTGCTTGGGCGCGAGGAAGATCAGCGGCGGGCCGTCGGGAGTGCGGAGCAATTCAGCGCGCACTTCCGCCACGCAGCGGAAGGTCTTTCCGCTGCCAGCGGGGCCGAGAAGGAAGCGCGCTTGCACGCCGGAGTTTTCGCGGAAAGGGCGTGCGCCGCCAAGCTATTTGGATGGCACTACACCCTGTTTAGGCAAACCTCTCAACCTCACTCTTCAACCAGTCAGAAAAGGATGACGCTATGACACCAGCCGACTCGCGGCTTGCCGATGCGCGACGGGAAGCATCAATGTTCTCATCCGTTCCCAATTCGTGATCCCAAAATACAACGGGATACTCTTCATCAGCAGAGCGACTACGGGTGTCGAAGCATACTTGGTTACCCATGCCATCATTGTAAAACGCGACGAGGAAATGTGGTAGTGGCGATGACGAGACCAACCGCTCTCGGTGATTGGCAGCAATAATATTGTCCGCACCAAGATT
>JBEGQI010000111.1:0-4147 GCA_041181065.1 Verrucomicrobiota bacterium
GAAGACGGCTTGCTCGGCAACGGGCTGCTGAGCCGGTTCGAGCGCGTCACCATTGATGCGAAGGCCGGCACGTTGCTCCTGAGCGGCGAACCCCGCACGCCGTAGCCGGCCCACTCCCTTACTTCCTGCCAAGCACTTCCGTCGCGGCAGGCTTCACATCGCTAATTTTGGCATTAGAACATCTTTGTTGAGGGATTCTTTCAGTGGCGGGGTAGTAATACACGTAGAGAAACAGCGGCGGAATCAACCGCCCCCCACAAATAAAACATCAAACAAATCAAAACTATGAAAACGATCACAACTCTCCTCCTCGCCGCGGCCTTCAGCGTCACGCTCGTCAGCACGGCAAAAGCCGGTGAAGTCTTCCTGTCACCGCGCGCCCAAGCGAATCAAATCACCCGCGTCAGCGGCACCAATGCGGATCGCAACCTCGTCAGCGGCTGGTATGCCGGCGCGGCTTACAAGGCCTTCAGCACCGCCCCGAACATGGTCGCCTCCGGCCCCGTGCCGGACGTCAATCTGGTGAGCGGCAACTATCTCGGCGCGGCGGCCAAGAGCCCGTTCCGCACCGCGTCATATGAAATCGCGCCCCTGACCGAGAAGCGCGGCGCCTGCCACTAATATAATTCCACCGGTCACAGCGACCGGATCAACCCTCGCGGGCGGCAGCTTCAACTCTGCCGCCCGCGATACGTTTTAAGATGGGTCACAGGTCGCCGCACGAAGCAAATCCGCTTCGTCCTGCGGGTGCCGGGCGGCAAAGCTTACTAGTAGAAGACCCCATTGTTGAGATTCGCAATGCGCGGGACACTCCCTGAGCTGGTGGAAGCGGAAAAAATCGCGGCCAAATGCCACCACTGGCTACAAACAGAAACCTAACCGGAGAAAACAGTATGATACGAATCCAACAAATCCCCACCACATTGATGCGCGGTTGCGCCCTGATTGCCCTGGCCGCACTGGTCTGGCTGCCGTTGCAAGCTTCCGCTGAAGAGGGCGCAGGCACTGCAAAGGGCGGAGCTGCAAAGCTGATCCAACTCAAACCCATCCAGACCGTGGAAGACGCTCAAGCGGTGGAACCAGGTGACGCCGTCGTGATGTCCTGCCCAAAGTGCAGGGAAAGTTGGATGACCGTCATACCGTCACCTTCCAAAACAGGTGCGGTTCCCGATACCAAGTCCGTCATGCGCCATGAATGCCCCGGCTGTGAGCACAAGTTCGTCACCGAAGGCCATGGCAAGGCCAAGACCGACAAAATCGTCCACGTCTGCAAGAAGTGCGGGAGCGAAGACGCCTTCTGCTGTGTCATGAAGAAAGGCAGCGCCCGCACCCCCGGAATGGAAATGAAGTAACGACCGACCTCAAGCCAGCAGAACTTTTCCCGCCATCCGCCAAGACGATTCCCGGCGGATGGCCGGCAGTGCCTGGCAGGCCGCAAAGCTTGCTGAGTGGTGAATGAGTATTCAGCTGATTCCGGCCGAGAAATCCGGGCCATTCGAAAGTCTGGTTGAGTGATTCTCGTCGCGGCGGGGTAATACTGGCTACTGCGACAACATCGCATATTTAACAAAACTTAACTCCAAATTCTTATGAAACTATCACTCGTTACCCTTCCGATCACGGTCAGTGCCTTCGTCGCCATGCTCGCCCTTGCCGCCAGCACGGCCAGCGGCCAGTCCTTCACTCGTGCCGATGCGTTGAAATATCCCGCCTATGCGGCCAGCCCGCGCGCCATCGAAGCGTTCCCCTGGCTCACGCGCACCAGCACCCAAGCCACGGCGGCGGAGACGGTCTCCGTTCCAGCGGCGGTGACGGACAACTCGTCGTTTGCGACGAGCCCGCGCGTCCGGGAACTGTATCCGCAACTGGGCCGTCCGGTGCAGGTGCTGACCAAGTCCACCACGCCCGAAATCAAGAATGCGGCCTATGCCGCCAGTCCGCGGGCGAAGGAACTGTATCCGTGGCTGACGCGCGGCACCCAGAACTTTGAGATCGCGCCGTTGAAATAGTGCAAGCAAACGAACGTGCCCACCGACCAACAGCGAAGAAAGATCATGAAAGCACCCCGCACGGCCAGCCGGCTCGTGCGGGATTTTCGCTGTAGGAATCGGAACTAAAGCTCGTGGCAATCACCGGCTCAGAGTAGTCGACCTCGCTTCAGTCCGATCATCTACCCCATCCTTGTTCGCGTCTACAAAGCCCTGCAGCCGCCCGTGCCGATGCGCGAGAAACCACCCACCAACGGCCACACCAACGCTGCCAAGAATCAGTAGTTCGTTTCCGACAATCAACGTCGGCAAAACCATCAGCGCCAAACCCCCAACTGCAATCGCCGCACTGGTCGTCACACTGCCGATGAGCAGCTTGAGCGGCGGATAGAAGATGGACGCCAGGCCAAACACAAACATGGCGACGCCCACCCACACGATGCCCTTGAGACTCGCCAGCTTCGCGCCGAGTTCACGCGCGGTGTCTTTCTGCGCCGCGCCCAGCTCCGTCTTGGCCCGCGTCTCCTCACGCTCGACGACGGGCATCGGCGCGCTCACCTGCACAGCCGTTCCGTTGGTCCCGCCTGTCTCCACGCGAGAGCCCGCAGGCACGGTGTAGGTTTTCACCCGAACCGTCTCCTGATCCTGCCGCGACATGGCGGCCGGGTTGTCAGATTGCACGACGGTTTGCTCAATGCCCTGAGTAGGCTTACTCAGTGTCGTGGCTTTCCCGCCCTTGAGCGGCACCGTCGAGGCGCAGCCAGTAAAGGCCAGCGCCAACACGAGAATGAAATGCTTCGTCTTCATGGATGTTTTGCAAAATGTTCAACGAGCCACGTCGCCACGCTGCCGAGCACTCCGGCCAGCGAGCCGATGGCAGCAATGACTTTCCAACCGCCCTTCGCTTCTGCCCGCGCCAACTCAAGCGCCACAATGCGTTGATCCAACGCGATGCACGAGCCCGGTGCGGGACACGGCTTGTAACTGGAGAGCGTGGCGACAAACACCTTCAGTTCGACGCGCAACGCGTTGGTCGCTTCGGTTGCTTCCTTCAGCGCCGACGTCTGTTCATCCGCGATGCGGAACAAGGTGTGAAACTTTTCGTCCGCGCCCGCTCGCCACTGCTGCAGCTCCTGCACATGTTGATTCAATTCAGCGTCCATAAATGTCCTACGGTTGATTGATGAGTTGCACGCGCTCGATGGTCAGTTGCCTCGTGCTGAAATACTCCTGCGCATTGGTTGCCGGCAGCCACGTTGGCGCACCGGTCACACTCAGCCACGAAACCTGATTCGTGCTGCGCTCGATGATCGGCGAAAGTTTCACCCACGGGTCGCCGCCAATTACCGGCGCGGCAGGCTTCGGCTCCAACACAACCTCTGTGCTGTAGGATGACTCACGCCCAGCGCTATTGGTTGCCGTCACGCAGAAAAACCAACGGCCCGTGACCGGGAGCACTACCTGCTGATTCGTCACCAGCGCAGTCGGGATGCAAATCTGATACTGGCGCGAGTTCGTGCCGGCATAGACGCGGTAGCCGACAAGGTTCGTCTCCGTGTTCGCGCGCCAGGACAGCGTCACGGACTCGGCGCAGCCCAGCAACGCCGCCAACAGCCACAGCCATGTTAGAATCCATTTCATAAGTTCGCCAGGGGCGGCTCGCCCCTCATAAAACTTTTCTCGCCACCATTGCCCAATACGTTCCCGTCACGTCCAGATGCGCCGTGATGATGTCCCGCCGCAGACCGTTGCTCGCTTGCAGGATGTAATCGTCAGGGCGCGGCTGATCCACCGCCGCCAATTCAACCGCGTCGAACAGCAACCGCTCATCATTCGGTTGCACGATGGTTCCATCCACCAGCGCGGGCGGCACCGGCATCACCAGAAAATGAACCGTTCCCAAGTTCGGCGGCCCGCTGCGGAAGTAGTAACCCTCCACCAGAAACTCGGCATACTGCGCGAACAAGTTCCCCACCGCCTGCTGTGCGCCCGCTTTGAATTGCTCCGGCATGTCACGCCCTCAACAGCGGCACCGCGCCACTCTTGCGGTTCAGCAACGAGCCGAACTTGCTCAACATCGCTTCCGCCAGATGCGGAATCGGCGGACGCCGGTCGCTCTTGTCGAACGACTGCTGCAAATCACCGAGCGCGGAAAACTT
>JBEGQI010000112.1:0-18923 GCA_041181065.1 Verrucomicrobiota bacterium
ACTTTCCGCCGACCACAAGACGCTCACGAAGCTCACCGACGATTTGATCCAGCCCAACGGCATCATTGGCACGCCGGACGGCCAGCGGCTGTTCGTCGCCGACATCAAGGCGGGCCAGACCTACGCCTACGACCTCGCGGCGGACGGCTCGTTGACGAACAAGGCACTGTTCTGCGCCATGGGCTCCGACGGCATGACGCTCGACGCCGAAGGCAACCTGTTCCTCACCGGCAAAGGCGTGTTCGTCTTCGACCAGCGCGGGAAGGAAGTGGAGCACATCGACGTGCCGGAGAACTGGACCGCGAACGTCAGCTTCGGCGGCAAGGATCATCGCACGCTCTTCATCACCGCGAGCAAGGGGCTTTACGCCATCCAGATGAAATTCCCCGGCGCAAACGCAGCGAAGTAGGCGGTCGCCGCGGTTGCGAACAACTCGGCCAATTTCCAGTTTGAGTTTGTCGGGTCCGGCGGTAATGTCCGCTCATGCGCCGCGCGTTCATCCCATTGCTCGTTTTCTGCAGCATGTTGCTGGGTCGATCCGCTTTAGCCAGCTCAGGTGAAGTCATCAAGGTCCTCCCCCATTTTCTCGACGCCAAAGGCAAACACACGCTTTCACCGAGCTTGTATGATCGCGATGCCTATCAAGCCATGCTGCGGAAGAATCCCGAGAAGCGGTCAGGCATCCGTTACGATGTGAATTGGCGCGCGCGCGGCACAGATGGCGAAGTGAAGCTCCGAATCGAACTGCGCGGCATCGCCCAAGGCAACCAGCCACGCACGAAGACCATCGATGCGGTGGTAAAGCCCGGCCGCGGAACAAGCCGCTGGGATGGCGTCGCACTGACCGGTGAGGGTTTCAAGAGCTTCGGTGAAGTGACGGCATGGCGGGTTACGCTTTGGGAGGGTGACAAGCAGCTTGGCGAACAGAAGTCGTTCCTATGGTGAAGCCATTCTCAGTTTTCCTTTCGTGCACAGCAGTCGTTTTTGCCCTCGCCACGGCACGACCGGTCTTTGCGGCCTTGCCCGATTACAAGATTGGCGACATCGCAACCAATGACGTTATCACACCGGTCCCGTTGAGCGTCTTGAATGCCGAGGCCACAGCCATGCTCAAGCAGCGCGAGAGTGTGCGGGTGCCGATGGTGTTCCGCTACAACCCGAATCTGGTGAACGATTCCGTCGCGGCGTTGAATGCATCCTTCGAGATGGCGCGGACCAATTTCCTGGAAGCGTATTATCAGGTTGCCGTGCAAAATCCGGACGTGGAAGTCACACCCAGCTCGCCGGAATTCAAGAAAGTGCTCCAAGCCGCGAAGAAGCGCATGAGCCACTTTCCGCTCTTCGAGCAACTGGGCCCCGCGTGGTTGCGTAATCAGAGCGATGAGACCACTCGCATGGTGCTGGCGCGGCAATTGCGCGAAGTGATGGGCCGCCCCGTGTTCGCGGCCTCGGTTCCGGGATATTCCAGCCACAACTCCGTGCGGGTTGTCACTGTGACAAACTTGGATGAAGCCCTCGACCGTGACGGCATCGAAAAGCGCGGGGAAATCATCCGCGGCGAAGAACTGCTGCGCCTGACCGATGCCAAAAACTTCACCAAGACCAACCTGTTGACTCAGCTCCGTAATGCGGGCGGCTACCTGTCCTCTTTCGTGCGGACAAATGCGATGCCAGACTCGCAACTGACCGCAAGGCTGCGTGCAGAACGGACGGACGGGCTGGCGGTCATGGATTCATACGAAACCGGCGCGATCATCCTGAAGCGAGGGCAACAAGCCGATGCCAAAGCACTTGCCGCCCTGACGGCATTGCGCGAGAAGAACACCATCGCCGTGCTGCAAACGGAACTGGAAGCGCAACGCGCCACAACCGGGTCGCCATCCGCACCGCAAGAATTTCCGCGGAAATATTTGGCCGGCATACTTGGCGGCTTTGCCATAGTGCTGGGTTTTCTGGTCGTCATCCTGCGCCGCGTCCGCACCACCAATTCCATGCTGCCCATGCTGGTGCGTCATGAAGGCCATGTTTCCGAATCTGAAGTCGTCTGGCGCGAGCGCGCCCTGCTCGCCGAGGCAAACGCCGAAAAGGTCAAGCAGGCGATGAAGGGCGGCTTCATGCACTGGATGCGCGAAAGACTGGTGAGCGGACTTTTCCAACAACGGGCGCAATTACTCTCGTCGCACCAGCGGGCAGCGGCCGAGATGCAGGCGCTCGATGAGCGGTTGGAACAATTACATGCGCCACTGCAGGAACGCATCGCCACCTACGAGAAACGCATCGCAGAACTCGAGCGGGAGCTGGCAGTCAAAGGGGAAGAGAATCGCGAGCTGATCCGGGCAAAAATCAGCCTGGCAAAACTCTCCGTCGAGCGTGAACGCAAGCGCGCCGAACTGGCGACGAATTGATCAAGGTCAGCTCGCGCCACCCTGCACCCGCAAAGCCTGCTCGTAACATTCCAGAGCTTCGTTGTAGCGCTCCAGCCGGTTGTAGACTCCACCCTTGTAAAGATACGCGATGGTCAACGTGCCGTCCGCTGCAATGGCACGGTCGTAGCAGGTCAACGCCTCCTCGTCCTTTTTCAAGCGCTCCAAAGCCGCACCCTTTTTAACCAGCGCTTCGGGATGATTGGCCTCCACCGCAAGGATTTCGTCGTAGCAGATGAGCGCCTCTTCGGCCTTGTCGGCATTGAGCAAGGATTGACCTTTGCTAAGTAACGAGGCGACGCGCGCATCAGGCGTGTCCGGTTCAGGCGCAGGTAAAGCGCGGTCGACCTCAATGACGCCCCCGGCCATCGGGTCGCCGGAAGTGTGTTCCAGTTCGATAACGCGGCGTTCCAGCCGCTCGATGACCGCCATAAGCCGCTGGTTGGAAAGCTCCACCACTTTTGATTGCATCCCGACCTGCCCATCCACGACGACTGACGAATCAACCGGTGCAGGCAACAGCGCCCGCGCGGAAACCTCGGCGAGCTTGTTGCTTGTGCGCCATTGAAACAACGCCGTGTAAACCATGGCCGCCAGGCCGAAAACTCCGAATGCGCACGACACCCACAGGATGGTGCGGTTGGATTTTTGCAACGCGTCACGCTGCTTGTTGAGGTCATCGCGCTGTTTGCCCAAATCGTCCTGCTGCCGTTTTCGTTCCGCATCCAGAGCGGCTTGGATCGCCGTCAACTTTTCCGTGATTGCCGCAGCCTGCTGCCGTGCCGACTCCTGCGCCTCCGCGCGGTTACGTTCGATGGCGAGCTCCGCCTCGTGCAATTGTGCCTGCAACCGGATGTTTGCTGCCCGCAACTGGTCCACCTCTGAAGAACCAGAAATGGGCGCAAGAGCGAAAGCGTTGGTTTCCTGCGCCGACGCGGCGGACACCGCTGCAGCCAGTGCCATGATCGCGCATAACGCAATCACCCGGAATGGCACAGTGGAAAATTTCATGAGAAACGCTGGGCGGAGATTGAAAGCGGGCCGCGCCGAAGTCAAGGAGGTGGCGCTCGTTGACACTACGGACGCGGCTGTCTAGCTTGCGCGTCAATGTCGCGACTGCCCTTCGAACTGCTCTTGGCCCTGCGTTATCTGCGGCCCAAGCGCACGTTCGTCTCTATCATCACGCTCATCTCCGTGCTTGGCGTGACTCTCGGCGTCGCCGTGCTCATCATCGTCATCAGCGTGATGAGCGGCTTTGACAAGGAAATGCGGGAGAAAGTTCTCGGCTTCAACGCCCATCTGCACGTCTCACCTCGCGAAGGCACGCTTGCGAATTACGAGCAACTTTCCACCGTCATCCGATCTAACGCCCACGTCACCGGTGTTGCCCCCATCGTGCTGGGCCAAGTGCTGATCGAGACCAAAAGCCGCGATGGTCACAGCGCCAACGTCGCCGCTCCGTGGGCCCGGGGCGTGGATGTCGACGCCGAGAAGCACGTCAGCACTATGCACACGAATCTCGTGGATGGAACTTACGACCTCTCCGGCCGCGGCATCGTGCTCGGGGCTGAACTGGCCAACCGGCTGGCCGCCTTTCCCGGCGACCGCGTCACCGTCTATTCGCCGCACGACATCAAAGAGATCAAGGCCGCGCGCGAAAAGGGCGAGGAAAGTTTTCGGACTCCGGATGACTACGAAGTGCGGGGTGTCTTCGACTCCGGCTGGTATGAATACAACGCTAACTTTGCGCTCGTCTCGCTGGAAAACGCACAACGGCTTTACGATCTCGGGGCAAGCGTCCACGGGTTGAGCGTGGCCGTGGATGATCCGCTCCGGGCGGAGCATTATGCAGCGGCGTTGAGCCAGCAGCTTGGATTTGAAACCCGCGTCACGTCGTGGATGCAGGAGAATCCCACCATGGTAGCGGTGATGGTCGAGAAAAACGTGATGCTCTACATCCTGTTCTTCATCGTGCTGGTTGCTGCGTTCGGCATCACCTGCACCACCATCACGTTCGTCGTGATGAAAACCAGCGATGTGGGACTGATGAAGGCGCTCGGGGCGACCAATCGGCAGGTGATGAGTGTTTTTCTGGCACAAAGCCTGGTCGTCAGCTTCTTCGGAATTCTGTGTGGCACCGGCGCCGGGCTGCTCGCCATCCATTACCGGAACGAGTTTCTCGCGCTGATGCGGAAGTTGACCGGTTTCGAATTGTTTCCGGCCTCGGTGTATGGGTTCAACCAGCTGCCCGCGCTTGTCATTCCATCCGATCTCGCAATCATCTGTGGCGGCTCGCTCATCATCTGCCTGCTCGCCGCCGTCCTGCCTGCGCGTCACGCGAGCAAACTCAGACCCGTGGAGGCGCTGCGCCATGAGTGAACCCCTCATCACCGCCCGCAACCTCAGCAAGACTTACGAACTGGGCCGACGCTCGCTCGAAGTTCTGCGCAGCGTGGACCTCACCGTGAACCGCGGTGACTTCATCGCCCTGCGCGGTGCATCCGGCGCAGGCAAGAGCACTCTACTGCACCTGCTCGGCGGACTCGACACCCCCAACGTCGGTGAAATCCACTTCCACGGACGTGCCTTGGCAGGCCTGACTCCGTCAAGCATGGCGGCGTTCCGCAACCGCAGCGTCGGCTTCATCTTTCAATCGTTCCATTTGCTTCCGGAACTGGACGCGCTGGAAAACGTCTGCCTCCCCGCGCGCATTGGACGTGACCTCGGCGCCGCGATCAACGAACGCGCGGTCAAATTGTTGGCGCGCGTCGGCCTCAAGGAGCGGATGGACCACAAGCCGTATGAACTTTCGGGCGGCGAACAGCAGCGCGTCGCGATTGCCCGCGCACTCATTAACGAACCCGAATTGATCCTCGCCGATGAACCCACGGGCAATCTCGATTCCCACACCGGTGAAGGCATCATCGACCTCCTCTGCGAAATCCAGCGCGAACGTCAGGCCACACTCATCATCGCCACCCACGACACCCGCGTCGCCAACCGGGCACCGCGCGTGATTCAGCTCGTTGACGGGCGCATTGCAACCATTTGAGCCACTGACGGCGGCATGCCAGCTGCTAATTGCTCCAGCATGAGTAACTACGCATTCAGCAAGGCAATGGAGCAAATCGCCCGCGAAGCGGAGCAGATTGAAGAGAAAGCGCGGGCCGAATCGATTCGGGCCGCCAAAATAGCGCGCATCCGCAAGATCTGCATGGTGATCATGGGCATCGGCCTCGTCGCGTTTGCTTACACCCACCGTAAAGAATTTGGACAGAAAGTCTTTAACGTCGTCGCTGAAGGTGCAGCTGAAGCGGACCGCGCCGACCAAGCCGAAAAGGCGGCCGCGGCACCGGCTACTACCCCCACTACCACCGGTGTCACCGCTCAGAATCCCGACTCCGGCAGCCAGAAGATGTCGAAGAACATCCAAGCTCTTCGCGCCGCTGCGGCAGCCCGCGACAACGCGGTGGACGACCTGACGAAGCGTTAACGCTCTCCGCCGCGGAGTTTTCAATTCCAGTTTTGGCTCATTCTATTTAGGATGCGAGTCCGCGCGTATTCCGCGCGTTCACCGCATGAGCCAAAACGATTGGGAAGCCCGCTATCAATCCGGCGACACGCACTGGGACAAAGGTGCGGCCTCGCCGGGTTTGGTGGATTTTCTCCACGAACGCCCTGAGTTTCCGCGCGGCAGCGTCGCCGTTCCCGGGTGCGGTTTTGGTCACGACGTGCGCGCTTGGGCTGACTTCGGTTTTAACGCCTCCGGTTTCGACATCGCGCCAAGCGCCGTCGCAGGCGCGCGCAATCAGACTGCGATCTGGGAAAAGAGCCGCACTGGAAAGCATCAACCGGTGAACACCCCGCCGTTCGTGCTGGCTGATTTTCTGCACGACGACCCGCCCTTCCGCTTCGACTATGTTTTCGAGCACACGCTGTTTTGCGCCATTCAACCGGCATTACGCGACGCCTACGTGGAGGCTTTGTTGCGCTGGATCAAGCCCGGCGGCACCTATCTCGCAGTGAACTACATCGTCTGCGATCCCGATGGCCCGCCGTTCCCGACCAACAGCGTGGAACTTTGGCAACGCTTCAAACCCCACTTTCATTTGATTGACCAGTGGGTGCCGCGTTCGTATCACAATCGCACGGGCCGCGAGCTGATGTGCTGGTGGCGCCGTAAATGATTTCTCATGACTAAACCAACACTCGTCCTCCTCGCCGCCGGAATGGGAAGCCGTTACGGCGGTCTCAAGCAAGTCGATCCCGTCGGCCCCTCCGGCGAGACGCTCCTCGATTACTCGATCTACGACGCCCTGCGCGCCGGCTTCGGCAAGGTCGTGTTCATCATCCGTCACGACATCGAAGCGCAATTCCGCGAGGTGGTCGGCAATCGCTTTGCCGGTCGCGTGCCGGTGGATTATGCGTTCCAGGAACTGAACGACCTGCCCGCTGGGTTCAAGGTGCCCGAGGGCCGCACAAAACCGTGGGGCACCACGCAAGCCGTCATCTCGGCAGAGAACGTCGTGCGCGAGCCGTTCGCTGTCCTAAACGCGGATGACTTCTACGGGCGCGAGTCCTTCAAGACGATTGCGCAGCACCTCACCTCCGGCTCGCAGGATCTCGCGATGGTGGGTTTCCAATTGCGCAACACCCTCAGCGAACACGGCACCGTGGCCCGCGGCATCTGCGGCGTCGGCGCCGACGGCTACCTCACAAGCGTCGAGGAGTTCACCAAGATCGAGAAAGCCGCGAACGGCGCCCGCGAAGGCAGCCGCAATTTCACCGGCGATGAACTCGTCTCGATGAATTTCTGGGGCTTTCAACCCACGATCTTCCCCGAACTGCGCGCGTGCTTCACCGCGTTCCTCCAGAAGGCAGGCAACGAGCAGAAGTCCGAGTGCTACATCCCCGCGACCGTGAACGACCTCATGCTCGCCGGCAAAGCACGCGTGAAGATGCTCAGCAGCCGCAGCCCGTGGTTCGGCGTCACCTACAAGGAAGACAAGCCACGCGTGGTCGAGAGCATCGCCAAGCTCGTCCAAGCCGGCGAATACCCGGCGAAGCTCTGGACCTGAAGCGCCCCCGTTTTTCAGCCCGGCGCCGTTGCGTCACATGGATATGTGATTCAACGGCGCCGACCTTTTCTGGATTCCAACTTGTCGCGCTTGAATAGCGGTGTAAAACTCCACGTCACAGTCACCGACGACTTTAACATGCAAATCCCCTCAAATCCCAATGGTCCCGCCTCACGCCGGGAGTTCCTCAAGAAAACCGCCATCGCCTCCGCAGCGGTCGCGGCCGCGCCGTTGCTGCGGCCCACCGTTTACGGTCAGGCGCCGTCCGCCAACGTCATCGGCGCGAACAGCAAGATCAACGTCGGCTACATCGGCGTGGGCGGCCAGGGTTTCAACGCGCACGTCAAGATCATGCACAACAACGCCTCGGCGAATAACATCGCGCAAGTCGCCGTGTGCGACGTCTGGGAAAAGCGCGTGAAGCGGGCGACGGATTTCCTCGGCGCCGATTGCAAAGGGTTCGGCAGCTACAAGGAGATGCTGAACGCCGTGGGCGACAAGATGGATGCCGTAGTCATCGCCACGCACGATCCCATCCACGCGCCCGCCTCCATCGCGGCACTCGAAAAGGGCAAGCACGTCTATTGCGAGAAGCCGCTGACGCGCTATCTCGGCGAAGCGTTCGCCGTGCAGGATGCCGTGAAGAAGTCGGGCAAGATCCTGCAGGTTGGTTCGCAAGGCTGCTCCGCTGCGGGCTGGCAGAAGTCCGCCGAACTCATCAAGGCCGGCAAGATCGGCACCCCGGTCTGGGCGCAGGGTTACTACTGCCGCAACTCCGGCCCCGACAGCCCCATCAAAGGCGAATGGAACTACGCGCTCGATTCCGACGCGGACAAGAATCCGCCGAACTGGGAAGCGTGGCTCGGCCAGGTCCACAAGCGCCCCGCCTTCTCGAAGGAACACTATTTCCGCTGGCGCAAGTTCTTCCCCTACTGCGCCGGCCTGCTCGGCGACCTCGTCCCGCACCGGCTCTTCCCGCTCGTGCTCGCGACGGGCAACCCCGAGTTCCCCAAGCGCGTCGTTTGCGTCGGCACCAAGAACGTCCACTCGGACAAGCACGACGACGGCGGTGCGTTGGAGCGTGATGTGGCGGAACATTGTGAAGTCATCGCGGAATTCCCCAGCGGCCTGACGTTGGTCATCGTCACCAGCACAGTCGCGGCGCGCAGCCCGGGCTTCGTCATCTACGGCCATCACGCCTCGCTCGACATCGGCAACGCCGGCGAACGCGTCCAGCTCACGCCCGAGAAGGAATTCTCCGAGGAAGTGGACATGGCCAGCTTCGACGGTCTTACGCCTGCCGAAGACATCGGCGTGCATCACAAGAACTGGTTTGATTGCATCCGTTCCGGCAACCAGCCCAACGCGAACATCGACCTCGCCGTGCGCGTGCAAACCGTCATCTCGCTCGCGGAGATGTCCGACCGCCTCGGCGCTGCATGCTACTTCGACGAGAAGACGCGCAAGATCACGACAATGGGCGGCACCGAGATCAAGCCCATCACCTACGGCACGCTGGAGTTGTCGTAACGCAGGGCCAATGACCGACGCAGTTTCAAACCCGGCAACGCGCAAGCGTTGCCGGGTTTCGTCTTTCTTGTGAAAGCAAAGGGGGAAAACAACGGCACCGCCAAGTTCCTGCGCAGCTGAAGAAGACTACTTGGCGCCAACAATCGGGCACGGACTGCGGCGGAAGCCGTGCTGGAACCACAGCTTCCACACCATGAACAGCGCCTCGTAAACGATGTGCTTCGACATCTTCGAGTGACCCTCGGCGCGCTCCGTGAAGATGATGGGCACCTCCACCACCTTGTGCCCGCTGCGCCAGAGCCGATGATTCATCTCGATCTGAAAGCTGTAACCGTTCGACTGGATTTCGCTCAGCTTGAGGAACTCCAGCGCGCGCCGGGAGAAACATTTGAAGCCGCCCGTCGGGTCCGCGATGGTCATGCCCGTGATGTAGAGCACGTAGATCGCGGCACACTTGCTGAGCATCAACCGCGGGAGCGGCCAGTTGATGATGCGGATGCCCCCGATGTAACGCGAACCGATCGCGCAATCCGCCCCCTGCTCCACCGCCTCGAGCAGCCGCGGCACATCATCCGGGTTGTGCGAGAAATCCGCGTCCATCTCCATCACGTAATCGTAGCCGTGCTGCAACGCCCACGTGAACCCGGCGATGTAAGCGCGCCCCAGACCTTCCTTCTTCTGCCGATGCATCACGTGCACCTGCGGATGCTTCGCGGCCAGATCATCCGCCAGCTTGCCCGTGCCATCGGGCGAATTGTCATCCACCACCAGCACATCCACCGGGCGCGGCAGATTCAAAAGGCGTTCCACGAGCCGGGGAAGATTCACCCGCTCGTTGTAAGTTGGGACCACGACCAGCGCCTTGCTCATGCGAAATGTGCCTGTGAGATAGTCGAATGCACCGCGTGAAACAAGGCGCGAGTTGCAACCGCAACCGCCCGCCATTCAACTCACACTAAACCTCCCGCTGGACTCCATCCCACTCAGCGACCCGCAAACGGACCGCCGCGCGGACGATCGCGGTAAGGCTCAGGCCAGGCAAAGCTTTAGTCTTCATACTTTTTGGTCACAAACAGCACGAACAGCCCGCAACGATAAGCGTCGCCATCGAGCGTCACAGTGCCATCATCATCCTTTTCGTAGAATCCATTGTGACCGAACTCAAAATCACGAAACCCCATCAGGTGAACGCCGAATTCCGTCCGATGCGGGCGCGGGTCCTCTGGCAATGACCACCAGAACACCAAGCCCGCCAACCCCAAAAAGCCCAGCCAGAACAGAAACCTCCTCGATCTTCTTTTGAGCATTCGCATGATCAGGATAAACCCCTAACACTCCACCGCCGCCACCCTTAACTACTCACTCGTTCCTAACCAATGACTTACTTGTCTAGTTTCTCAGGAGGCGGCATGGGATCTCCTCACAATGTGGCGGTAAACCAACCAAGCTCCGAGACCGAACTGTCCCAACGAGACCAGACACCACGCGTAATAAACCAAGGCATACTGCTCTCCAACGGTAATCTGTGTCGGTGGTGGCAATAGTGAGAATACATGCGGGCTGACCAGGGGCTGAATCACTAGGTGAACGAGCATCGCACCGGAAAGAAAGACAAAGCCGACGCACCGCGTCCGATAAGCAAACCAGAGCGGCGCAATAATCACCGCGGCGGTAATCCCGATTGCAGCAACATTGATAATCGTGTTCATGGTGAAGTGCCGCCTAACATTTAAGTGAGCTGCGAAACGAAGGCTGTTCGCAGCCTGTCTCCAGGATTTCGCAGCCTAATTCCTTTCACGAGCTTGGACGGTAGCAAAGGGGTTTCGGGGCTGTCCACCGCGGAAAGCGCGCCCGGCGGAACGAACTCGACAGCGAAGGAAAAGACCGGAAAGGGAAAAAGACGAAGACCGCTTTTAAGAAAAAACTAAAGCCCGCTCACTCCACCGTTGACAACCCTCATAGGCGCTGCAGCGCATGGTTAGCGAACCAACCGCGTCGGACGCGGAGCAATGACGTAAAAAGCTGGAATCCGACACCGCGTTGCTTTTCAGGCACTTGCGTGTCCAGCTCTTCAGGAGGCGGCAATGTCATACGCCAAGCTCTGGTGAAAAGATACTGGCGCGCACCTCTCGGTCGAGCAACTCCAACTCTCGCTGAAAGCGTGCGTCGTCGCGCTGCCGCTCAAGCAACGTGTATGAGAAATTGGCGATGCGCGCATGATACGGTGGAACAATGTGAGCGACTGACCAGTAAGTGATGAGAAGCCCCTCGCCGCGCTCTACTGACGACTGCGTGTAGCGGATAAGTGCGCAACCACTCGGCAAACGCTCAACCGGAGCGGTCGCCGCCTGCCGCAGTGTCGAAAGAACATCCGGTGCGCTCTCCGCAATGACGGGAGACGGTGACTTCAGGGTGATGGTCTGCAACCGGAACGTCGATGAATCGGGTGTGTCCTCGTAGAAAGTGCCACCTCCTTCAGGCTCATACTCCTCTTTCCAGTGAGCCGGGATACGAAAGGTGACGAGCCCGCCGCGATAAGAAATGGTCTTGAGTGGTGGGTCTCCGCCGACTGACGCCTGTGCCGGAGGTGAACCTGAACCGCCCATCAACTTTCGTAGCCAACTCATGGGTGTGGTGTGATGCCGCCTAACATTTAAATGAGCTGCGAAACGAAGGCTGTTCGCAGCCTATCTCCGGGATTTCGCAGCCTGATTCCTTTCACGAACTGGACGGTAGCAAAGGGGTTTCGGGGCTGTCCACCGCGGAAAGTGCGGCGCCCCGCAAAGGAGCGGCCCCCGTTGCCGGAGGCCGCTCCATGCAAACCCGCCCGCCTTGCGGCGGGCGGGTCGATTATCCCTCCCGTTGCTTTCGCTTCGTTCGGGTGGGGTTCAGCCGCCTACGGTGAGACTCACCGGGTTGCTCCATTGGCCAACTTGCGCGTCGTCCACGCGGTAGATGGCGCGATAGGTCCACTTCGCCGGCGCCGCCGGCAACGGCGCGGTATCGACGTAGCCGGGCGTCGAGTCGAACGCGAGCAGCCCGAAGCCCTTGCCGTCGCCGCGATCCACCTGCAACTCGCACAGGTCGAGATACGCCGAGTTGCCCTGCCAGCCCCAATCCACTTCCACGCGCCCGCCGCTCAGGCGCACCTTGAGGTTGGGTTGCACCGTGCTCATATCCGGGGCGACTTGTTCCGCACCCTCGATGCCGAGCGCTTCACCCATCGCCACGTTGTAGTTCTTGTGCGCTTTGATCTGTTTCACGAGCGCGCGGAAACGGGCTTCGATGCCCGGCGCCACCACCGGCACGACGGGCGGCAGATTCGGCAGGACGGGCGCACCCGCCGCCGGGATCACGCCGCCGCTGCGGATGATGCCCTTCCAAGCCGTCCATTGCTGGGCGGCATTGGCCACGATTTTCTGGCACGCCAGGGAATGCATCAGATAATCCGTGTCGGCGGCTTGATCTGTGACTTGCTGGGCCGGCAGCCCGAGGATGGTGGCGTAGCCACCGATGTTGTTCTTGAAGGTTCCCATCTGCGCCGCGAAGGCGTCGTCATTGGATTTTATCAGGTCAATTTTGGGCATAATTTGCCTTTTGTTGCATTGGTTCTGTTTTGGGACGCGAAACGGGCCACTTACTGGGCGGTCCGTCTCGAATTCGTATAAAGCATTGAAATAAAATGACCTGCGCGCATGGCAGCGGGCCGGAAGGGCGGCAAAAAACCATTTTTCGCCGTGGCAGAATGGTTTTTCGGTGAGGTAGAACGATTCTCCGCCGTGGCAGGATGATTCTGCCATGAGGTCGGTGGACTCTCCGCCGTGGTTGGAAGGTTCTTCGGTGTGGCAAAAGATGTCTGCCATGTGGCAGACCGGTCGCCCGGTGTGGTCAGATGATCCTGCCACGTGGCGGAATGGGTCGACCACAACCGCCGGTGAATCTGCCACTCCGCCGAAACGAGTCACCGCGCCGGGGGATGAGCGGAGCTTGCGTGAAATTTCTTTCGCGCAAACCAGCGGGCGCTGGTGGCTCAGAAATTCTTCTGCCCGGAACTGTGGGGACGACCGCCTCATTGCAAAACTCGATGGTGACGAATTTAGCAAACGCGCGCGCGTTGCATATACCCAGTGGTGGGTATTGACATGGCGCGGGTCGACCCCGGTAGACGGTGGGTAGGGACGGCCCGCTGGGCCGTCCCCGACCGGAGCGTGAGCGGAGGTCGGAACGAGTCACCCGGAGCTTTCGCCCTGCCTCTGAGTTCCGTCGCCTGACGCTGCGCTCGGCGACGGCGGGCGCCGGGTTTGAGTCTGGCTCTGGGCACGGCGGGCGGGTGGTCGGTTGCACCGCATTATTGTGCGGTTGAAGGTGCGATGCGGCGGGTTAAGCTATGCGGAGAATCAATCAACCGCCCATGCATCATCCCTCCCCTGCCCGCTGTTTCCGCGTTGCGCGTTTCTTTGTGCTGCTGTCCGTGGCGTTGCTGGTGTCGTCGCCGCTGCGGGTGCGGGCGGAGGCGATGCTGCAGTTGTTCAACGTGAATTGGGATGAGTTGATCACGAAGATGCCGGAGATCGCGGAGGCGGGTTACACGAGCTTGTGGCTGCCGCCGCCGGCGAAGGCGGGCAGCGTGTATTCGGTGGGTTATGACCAGTTCGATCCGTTCGATCTGGGGGACAAGGATCAGCGCGGGACGGTGCGGACGCGTTACGGGACGAAGGCGCAGTTGTTGCAGGTGGTGGAGACGGCGCATCGGTTCGGCATCCGGGTGTATTTCGACAACATCATGAATCATCGCGGATTCGACATCCCGGGTTACAACGCGAGCACGTCCACGAATCTGTATCCGGGGCTGACGGTGGGGGATTTTCATCTGAAGAAGCAGGCGGATGGGACGTATCGCAACTGGGATAATATCAGCGATTGGAGCAACGTGTGGCAGGTGCAGCATCGGCCATTGTTTGGGCTGATCGATCTGGCGAATGAGAACGGGTCGTTCAACGAGAATTTCGGGAGCACGGAGGGAAGCACGGCGGCGAAGCCGTTCTATATCCGGCAGCCGGGGAGCAACAGTTATTACATGGATACGAATCTGCCGGCCGTCGGTCCGTGGCGGCCCTTCAACGGCGCGAACGGTGATCCGGTGGCGGAGGATGTGAATGCGTATCTGATCCGGGCGGCGTTGTGGACGATGGCGGAGACGAAGTGCGACGGGTTCCGGTTCGACGCGGTGAAGCATTTGCCGGATACGTTCTTCGGCGATACGAGCGCGTCGACGGCAGGATACGTGGGCGCGATCCAGACGATGTATGATTTCGTGCACGGTTACGGGACCAACGTCCTCGGGAACGGTTACTACGAGACGAACTCCGGTGACACGAGCCGGAATAGTTGCTTCGACACGGAGGCGACGCGCAATGACGCGATGCTGTTCGGCGAGCATCTCGGCGAGCCGCCGGCGTTCAGCGGTTACATTCAACGCGGCATGCGGTTGCTGGGGTCGCCGTTGCATTTTTACATGAACAACACGCTGGGGAACGGCAGCATCGCCGGGCTGGAACAACGTGACCCGGCCGCCGCGAACTTCAGCCCGATCAACAGCGTGCTGTTCGCGCAAAGCCACGACGACGGCACCGCGTATCATCGCGAATTGCAGAACGCCTACAACTTCTTCCACGAGGGCATCCCGGCCATCTATTCCGACGGTTACAACCAGTCGAGCGCGCCGGATTATTTCCCCCGTGTGGCGAGCGCACCTTATCTCGGGGAGTTCGGCGACAACAAAATGCCCGAGGTGGCGTATCTGCATCATCAGCTGGCACGCGGCGGCACGCGCACGCGTTGGGGCGACGCGGATGTCATCGCGTGGGAGCGCTATGATTATCGCGAGCCCGGCAGCGCAGCGGACCAGACCGTGGTCTTGTTCGCGATGAACGACAATTACAGCGCGCAGGGCGATGATGCGTTCGTGGATGGCGAAGGGGAAAGTTTTCCCGCTGGCAACAACAAGCCGCCGAATACGGGTGGCGACGCGCAGGGTCTGGCGGTGAGTTTCCCGCCCGGCTCGGTGCTGGTGCAACTCGCGACCTCGACGCCGGGTTATGACCGCACTTACAAGAAGGTGACGGTCCGCAACGCGACGAACACGCGCTCCGTGGCGACGAGCAGCAGTGGTGCGACGGTTTACGTCGGGGGGCAGACCATCCCGGCTGGCGGCGGCGCGATCGAGATCATGGTGCCCAGCGGCGGTTACGTGGCATACGGTTATCAATGGCCCGAGGCGAGCCGGGCGGCGTTGAAAGACGTCATCACGCTGCGGCAGAACGGGGCCGACGCCGCGCGCATGACGGTCTATCGCAAGGACGGCGTGAACGGCGACACGAATTTCAATCCCATCTTCCCCTTCAAAATGCGCGGCAGCATCAACCCCGATGGCAACGTGGTTGGTGGCGTGAACGTCTCAAACCGCACCTATGCCATCAGCGTGCCAATCGTGACCAACGCGTTGTTCGACATCCTCGTGAACAGCGATGCGTCCACGGTGAACACGTTGTTGAAACTCGATGGCGGCATCGACCTGAACAGCCACATGAACCTCGGCTCGACCAACGCCGATAAACGCGACAACCAGCCAGGGTTCGCGACGGACGTGTTCCTTGGCTACGAACAGACGGCGTTCCTCGCACGCAAGGGCCCGGAGAAATTCGCGGCCAAGTTGATTGACCGGAACAACGTCACGTCTGCGGGAGCGGAGACGTATTATTACACGACCGGCTCGACGAATCTGTTCTCCGTGAACGGCTCCAGCAACGCCGCCGGCATCTATACTTCGACGGCAACGTGGGTTTATCACGACCCTGCCGCAACCAACACCGCCGCCGGTGGCAACGCCACGATCACGCAACGCATGCCGTTGAGCCCGACGAACGGGCAAGCGGTCGATCTGTGGGTGAAGGCGGGTTACCAGTTCCAGATCAACAAGTGTTTCATCTATTACACCACTGACGGCTCGAATCCGGAGGGTTCCTTTGGCGTCGGCACCGGCACGACGAAAGTGGTGGAGGCAGGTTGGGTCGCAGCAGATAGCGCCGACGCGACGATCGACTGGTGGAGGGGAACGATCCCGTCGTCGAATCAGGTGGCCGGCGTGCAGGTGCGTTACAAGATCGCGCTTTACAAGGACGGCATCGGTGAGATCAGCGACGCCGACAACGCGAAGCGCCTCGGCTTGAACACGGCGGCGATCACGAACTTCAATCCGACGACGGCGTTGGTGTGGTTGCATGCGGACCGGAACCCCAGCAACACCGTCACCGGTTTGCAGGAAGGTTTTCACATCCTGCGCGCGCGTTGCTTCCTGCCGCGCACGAACAAGTCGTCGGTGTTCAACACCTTTGCGCAGACGTTCTATTACGATGCGCAGCCGCCCGATGGTGCGATCGCGTTTCCCACAACGAACGGCACCACGCTGGCCGGCAGCACTTACACGGTAGTGGTCCGCGCGGATAGCTCGACGACAGGCTGCGAGTTCAACATCCAGGACAGCGATTCTTTCAACGACGATGTGGTGACTGGCACCACGAACGGGAATGGTTTCATCAGCGGCAACGCGGTGTTCGCCGCTGCCACAGAAGTCACGCCGAATGACTCGGTCAGCGCGGCCTATCCGAATCTCGCCAAAGAATATCGCTTCACCTACGCCGCGATCCCAAGCAGCGGCACGGCCACGATCACGGTGCGTTTGAAGGAATTGACTTCGAGCATCCTCACCAACCGCGTCACCACGCTCACGCGGACGGTGAACACGCTGGCGCCGACCAGTGTCGTCCACATCTCGAACCCGGCGGTGGACAACACCGTGGTGGTGCCCGGCACGAATGGCTTCCAAGTGCAGACGTGCTTCACCTCGACGCTCACCACAAACGACCCGAACACCTTCAAGCTTTACATCAACGGTGTTTCGCAGCCGCTCGTCTCGAACAACTTCCGGCCCACGGGCTGCGGCACCGGCCTGCGCCTGCTCTATTACAACTACACGAACTGGCCGGCCGGCACGAACATCATCACCGCTGTTTACTCGAACCTCACGACATCGCTCACACTCAGCGACACGCGCACGATGATCGTCGCTTCCTCGAACACCGACACCGACGGCGACGGCATGTCCGACGCGGCGGAACTCATCGCCGGCACTGACCCGAACGATCCCAACTCCGTGCTGCGCATCGTCGGGCTCGAGAACGGGAATCAGCAAGTCGTGTGGGACAGCGTAGCGGGCGTGAAGTATCAGGTGCTCGCCACGACGGATCTGGCCGTGCCGTTGACGCCCATCAGCCCGGTCATCCAGGCGAGCGGTTCGCCTTCGTTCTATTTCGACAGTTCACCCGACGCGACGAACAAGTTCTATCGCATCCAGGTCGTCCCCTGATCGCACCCAAATGAAATCCCAAAAACTGCTCGCCTTGCTGGCGGGCGCCGCCCTCATTGTCGGCGCGCCCCTTGAAACGTTCGCCGTCGTCGCCAACGGCTGGCACATCCCCGACAACAAGAGCGACCTCGGTTTCAACATGCGGAATCCGGAATTCGAGGTCGGCTCAACGAACACGATCACGGTCTATTCCGGCATCCAGAAGTTCAACAACGCTTACGGCACCGCGAACCAAACTGGCGGCTGGGTGCTTTACAAGGGCGCCACGCAAAGTTCGTGGAGTAGCAACGCGCTGGGCTTCCATCTCAACGGCGGCCCGAGCCCGGATAACCAGTATTGGAAAGCCACGTTCAACACCTCCGCCTTCAGCACGAATGAAGTCATCCAGTATTTCCTATGCCTCACCTTCGACGGCGTGAACGGTCTCCAGACCACTTACCTTTACGCGCCCAACGGATTGGGTGACAAGGGCGGCAGCACCACCGCAACCTATGCCACCGCCGCTGCGAGCCCTTACACGGTGCGCAATCGTCCCGCATGGATTTATCACGGCAACAATCGCGTCGTCAGCGCGGGCACCAATGCCAGCGTCAACAACATCCAATGCTCCGTGAAGATCGGCTACATCGGCAAGGATGCCAGCCTCGCCTCACGTTACGCCAACAACGGCTGCATCTATTACACCACGGACGGTTCAGCACCCGCTGGTTCGCTCGGCACTCCGACCGGCACCACGCAAGTCACGCCGCTGTCCTTGGACCATCTGGAAAACGATCCCAGCGCCGCGGGCAATGCGATGTGGTGGGCGGGCACCATTTCGAACGCGCCCGCGTTGGCCACCGTGAAATACAAGCTTGGCCTCTGGCACAGCGATAACAACGAGGAGAAATTCGCCGACTACAACGCCACTACGAATAACCTCACGTTCACCTACTCCGTCAACGGCGGCGGCAGCGGTGATCCCGTGCTGACCGTGAACGGCCTCAACGCGGACTACACGACAACGCATGTCTTCGTGGACGAAGTCGCAGGCGATGCTATCCCGCTCACGATCAACTTCACGCCGAACACCAATACGCTTTCGCAGGTCGAGTTGTTCTCCAACGTGAATAACCGCGACCGTGCCGCGCTCGACGCGAACGGCGACGGCATTGAAGACGGCATCATCGGACCGGACGGCAGCACCATCGTGGCGGGTGTGGGCACGAATTATTATCAGGCTTACACGATGACGCCCGTGGGCGGTGGGCAGTTCACGCTTACACTCAACGCACAGAAGACCGGCGCGTATCGGCTGACGGCGCGTTACAAAGTCGCGGGCAACACGAACTGGTTCTGGTATTCGAGCAATGGCCGCCGCGACCACGCCATCGTCGTCTCGCCGAAAAAGTCGCGCGACATCGTGCTCTACGAGTTGAACACGTTGAACGTCGAGTCGCAGGGCACCGCACAGGCCGACCGCAGCAC
>JBEGQI010000113.1:0-8085 GCA_041181065.1 Verrucomicrobiota bacterium
CGGCGACATCACCAGCTACGTCGCGACCAAGCATGACGTCACGCGCGAGACAGCGTTGGAGCGGCAACTGATCGAGGCGCAGAAGATGGAAGCCATCGGCCAGTTGGCTGGCGGCGTGGCCCACGACTACAACAACATCCTCGCCGCCACCCTCCTCCAACTTGACCTGTTACAAACCACACCAAATCTGCCCGGCGACGTAGCCGAAGGTTTGGCGGAGTTGAAAGCTGGGGCAGATCGCGCCGCGAGTCTCACCCGACAACTGCTGATGTTCAGCCGCCGGCAGGCCATGGAGAAAAAGCCCGTCGAGTTGAACGCCCTCCAAAGCGGTTCGCTGAAAATGCTACACCGGTTGCTCGGCGAACATATCGAGTTCACCACCCATTCCCACGGTGGTCAGGCTTGGATCGAGGCCGACGCCGGCATGATGGAACAGGTCTTGATGAATCTTTGCATCAACGCCCGCGACGCCATGCCCAAGGGCGGCAACCTGACCGTCTCCATCAGCGCACTCGACGTGGACCCACGCGACCACATCCACCCTGATGCCCGCGCGGGGCGATTCGTCTGCCTGTCGGTCAAGGACACCGGAACCGGCATGAGCCCCGAGGTGTTGCAACGCATCTTCGAACCGTTCTTCACCACCAAGGAACAAGACAAAGGCACCGGCCTCGGACTCGCCACCGTGCATGGCATCATCAAGCAACATCACGGTTGGGTGGAAGTCACCAGCGAACTCGGCAAGGGAACCGAATTCAAAGTATTCCTCCCCGAAGCCCGGCCAAAAATCGCGGCCGCCAAAGCCTCCGTTCCGGAAAAGATGCTCGGTGGTTCCGAGTGCATCCTCATCGTCGAAGACGAGGACATGTTGCGCACGCCCCTCGTCAAGATCCTGCGCAACGCCGGCTACCAAGTGCACGAAGCCAAAAGCGCCCGCGATGCCCTCCAGCCGTGGCAGAATCGCGTCCACGAATTGGACCTGCTCCTCACCGACATGGTCATGCCCGGCGGGATGACCGGGCTCGAACTCACCACCGAATTCCAAAAGAAGTGCCCCGAATTGCCTGTGATCATCATGAGCGGCTACAGCCAGGAACTCACGACGGCAGAGCCGAAAGAACAGCCCAACCACCGGCTGGTCCGCAAACCCTGTGCGCCGCAGACGCTCGGCGTCATCATCCGGGAAATGCTGAACCAACGGAAGTCACCCCGCACGTAAGCACGCGGCGCAGTTGGTTCTGAAGTTAAAACTCATCGCACCTCGCCCAAAAGCTTGGCGACGCTGGCAGGCGCTGCTTAACTCTGCGCCCGTTGCATTCGCCGGTCACACAACTCATCACCAGCATCGAACACACAGGGCCCTGGGCACCGTGGTTGTTTGTGCTGCTTTTCCTGGCCGCATCGCTGCTCATGATTTGGCGGCTGGAAGCGATGAATCATGACGGTTTCGAAGGCACGGTGCTCGGCACGCTCGTGATGCCGTATTGCTCCGGCGTCGGCAACCTCATCTTCGCCTTCCTCCTCGGCATCCACCACGGCCCCGGCAGCGAAGTCATGCTCAACGCGCTCGTCAACAACGTGACGAACATGACCCTGCTCATCGGATTGCCCGCCGTCATCTGGGGCATGAACATCACGGGCCGACCGCCCAAAAAATCCTCCAGCAAGAACGCCAAATCCGGCGGGGCGGAAAAGGTGCAAAAGACGAATCGCCTTTCGCTGCTGCTCACGTTGACAGCGGTCGCCTTCTTCACCGGTGCAACTTGGGTGCTGGCCCGCGATGGCAAGTTGGACTTCACCGACGGCCTGATCTTGGTGGGGTTGTTCCTGTTCTGGCAATGCTTCCACGTGTTCGATGTCCTCAAGACGAACGTGCAAACCGGCCGTTCATTCACGTGGATGCTCCCGGTGGACCTCACCCTGCTCGCCCTCGGTGCGTTCGCAATCTATCTCAGCACGGACTGGCTGGTGACGTGGTCATCCAAGAACACCTACGTCAACAGTCACCTCGGTTGGCTGAGCGGCTGGTTGATGGTTTTGCCGAACGCCCTGCTTGCACTCTACTACGGCTGGCGCGGCAAACCCGAGGTCATCTACAGTTCACAAGTCGGCGACGGCCACATCTGCATCCCGCTGTGCATCGGCATCTACGCGCTCTATCACACGCTGAATGTGCCCGCGTTCTTCGAGACGGGAGTGATCATCCTCGGCACGGCGACCGCGCTGCACTTCGTGGTGGTGGCGGTGTTCGGCGGATTACCGCGCTTCGTCGGGCTGACGTTGCTTGGAAGCTACGTGATCTTCGTTTGGAAAGGACTGAAGGGCTGACTCACAGCGCCAGCGGATTGGCGGCGAACTTCTCGCTCAAGGCCACGAACGGCTTTTGCGCGCCCATCCACTTCGGTTCCTTGGCGATCTCATCCATGGAACGGGTGGTATTGTTGCAGATGAGGTAAACTCCATTCCCCAGCACCATGAAAGATTCAAAGCTGGTGCCCACGCCGTGACGTGAGAATTCGAAATCGCCGATGGCATAGTTGCCGTTCAGAAAACTGTCGCGCAGCCCAGCGGCATCCTTAGCGAAGTTCTTCTGGAACCCGGCCAGACGCGGCCCAAGATAATTCACCAGCCACGCCTTGCCCTCGGCAAGCGAGATGACCGCCCATTCGTCAAACACCTCACTGCCGTAGTGGGCGTTCATCTGTTCGGCGCAGGACTTGATTTCGCGGATGGCTTCTTCGAGTTGCATGTGTCGTAAATCGCTGCCCTGAGAAAAGCAACTTCAACGCCAGCGAACAAGGCTTGTATTGACGGCAAATCCCATTCGCGAGTGTCCCGTTCCTGTCATCGAGATTCCAACTTTCGCACTGCCGGATGCACCCGCCTCCGCTAAAGTCGCGGCACCATGACCGTTTCCGGCAACCAGCCAGCCACCACGGCGAATCAGCCCAAGGTCGGGAGCAGCCCGCTCAGTCGAGCAACGCTGCTCCTGTTCCTCGGGCTGGCGGCTGCTGCCGTTGCCAATGGCTTGGGGAAGTTCTGGCCAGAACCAGCATGGATGAACGTCGCCTTGATCCTGACCGGTTTCGCCGCCAGCATCGCCGCGCTTTCGCCGCCCCTCGCCACGGTCAATGTCCTCATGGCCGCCGGAATCGCCGCCGGAATCGGTGGTATCCTGACGGCCATCAGCAACGTCACAGGATACCCGCTCGGCCCGATGGAATTTACCCCTGCCGCCGGACCGAGAATCGCGCAGCTCGTGCCGTGGTGGCTGCCGCTCGTCTGGGCGAGCATCGCGCTGACCAGCCGCGGCACCGCCCGCTTTTTGCTGCACAACCAAGATCAACATCCGCAACACGGCTACCGCGTCATCGTAACCGCCAGCGGTTTGGCCGTGATCTCAACCATCCTTTTCGCGCACTTCGCCACCCACAGCGACCGCTACTGGAAGCAAGAACCTACAGGCTCCTTGTTTCTTTCGAGCGGCCACTTGATTCACCTCGTCATCCAAGTTGCGCTCACCGCATTGCTCATCGACAAGTTCCCGGGCAAAAAGCCGAGAAACATTTGGCCAGCGCTGGTTTGGATTTGCAGCACTTTCATCTTTGCCGCTGGCTGGATCGCAGGTTGAAACGGGTTGAATTCCCGGCTCGCCTTTTCGGCCACTGGATCATTAATCTCCGCGCCCGAATGCAGCAATCAATCGTCACCTTGGACATGGAAGGCGTGCTCACGCCCGAGATCTGGATCGCCGTCGCCGAGAAGACTGGCATCAAGGAACTCCGCCGCACCACACGCGACGAGCCGGATTACGACAAGCTGATGAACTACCGCATTGGCATCATGGACCAGCACGGCATCAAGCTCTCGCACATCCAGGAAGTCATCGGCACGCTGCGTCCCCTGCCCGGCGCGCTCGAGTTCCTCAACGAACTCCGCGCGCAGGTCCAGACCATCATCCTCTCGGACACCTTCGAGCAATTCGCCCAACCGCTCATGCGCCAGCTCAACTGGCCCACGCTTTTCTGCCATCGCCTCATCGTGGAAAACGACCGCATCGCCGGCTACCAACTGCGGCAGGTGGACCAGAAGCGTAAATCCGTCGCGGCTTTGAAGTCCTTGAACTACCGCGTCATCTCCGCCGGCGATTCCTACAACGACACCTCGATGCTCGGCGAAGCGAACGTGGGTTTCCTCATCCATGCGCCGGAGAACGTGAAGCGCGAATTCCCGCAATTCAAACCGGTGGAATCGCACGCCGCGCTGCTGAAAGAAATTAAAGCGGTGCTAGCGCAGAGCTGATTTGGAACTCATAAAATCAGGAAAAGAATCCAAGACGGATTCCTGAGTTCCTGATTTTCAGATTTAATCCTCGGCCTTGAACGCGCGCGTGATGAGATCGCGCACGGCTTTCTTTGGATCCTTGCCCTCGTAGAGCACGGCGTAAGCTTCGTCGATGATGGGCGTGGAAACATTCTTCTCCCGCGCCAACCGATACGCCGAACGCGCTGTCGGATAGCCCTCCGCCAGTTTCGGGTGCGACGCCTCGATGTCCTTCATCGTCTCGCCGCGACCAAGCCGTTCGCCCAAGCTACGATTGCGACTCTGTTGCGAGAAACAGGTCAGCATCAAGTCGCCCAAGCCGCTCAAGCCACCGAACGTCTCCGCCTGCGCACCGCAAGCCACGCCGAGCCGACGCATCTCAGAAATGGAACGCGAAACCAAACCGGCCTTCGTGTTGTCGCCGAAACCGAGCCCATCGCCGATGCCCGCCGCGATGGCGATGACGTTCTTCAACGCGCCGCCGTATTCCACGCCGAGCACGTCTGTGCTGCGATAGATGCGAAACTCCGGCCGATGGAACAACCCCTGCACCGTCTTGGCCGTGCCTTCGCTTTCGCTCGCGCAGACGACTGTGGTCGGAATGCCGAGGGCGACTTCGCGCGCAAAACTCGGCCCGGACAACGCCGCCACGCGATTCGCCGGCGCGTGTTCGCGCAAGATGCGGCTCATCGTTTCGCCGGTCTCGTATTCAATGCCCTTCGTGACACTGACAACAATTGCCGGATGCCCCGCCAGCTTCGCCGCCACGCTGCGGAAGAACTGCGACGGTATCGCCATCACCAGCACCTCGCGTCCGCCGATGGCTTTGGTGAAATCACCCTCGACCGACCAATCGGTCGGCAGCTTCACGCCGGGCAACAACCTCTCGCTGTGGCCTTGCTTGAGTTCGTCGAGCAACGCAGTGTTGATATCCCAGAGCGTGACGTGATTGCCGTTTTCATGCAGCACCTTCGCCAGCGACGCGCCCCACGCACCCGCACCCAGAACGGTGATCCTCATGGTTTGCCTCCCGCCGCAGATTTCTTGTTGAAGTCGATGCGGTTCTCCGTGCCGGCCTTGAGCCGCGCGATGTTGCTCTTGTGTTTCCAGATGACCATCGCGCCCAGCGCGGTCGTCGCGAGACAGAGCGCGATGCTCTCGCCGGGTCCTACTATGAACCAAACGCCCGCTGGCAACGCCACCGCCGCCACTATGGACGCCACGGAAACATAACGCGTCGCCACAAAGAAAATCACCCACGAGCCAAGTGCGATTGCCGCCGCTGGCAACGCCACCGCAAAATAAACGCCCGCCGAAGTCGCGATGCCCTTGCCGCCCTTGAACCGCAGCCAGCAAGTGAACGTGTGACCCAGAATCGCCGCGAAACCGGCGAAGGCTCGCTCTGTGATTGCGTGTTCAACACTCCCGCCGAACGTATGAATGAGCAGGTTGGTCAGCCAGATGCACGCGGCGTAGCCCTTGAGCGCATCCGCCAGCAGAACGAAGATTCCCGCCGGCTTGCCCAGCACGCGAAAGGCATTCGTCGCACCGATGTTGCCGCTGCCCACCGTGCGGATGTCGATACCCTTCGCCCGCGCGACAATGTAGCCCGTCGGAATTGACCCGAGCAGATACGCACACACCACCAAAACGATGTAACCGAGAATTGGCACGCGCGGAGTGTAGGAGCGGCAGTTCGAAAGTTGAAGGAGGAAAGTTGAGACAAACTCTGGCGACGAATCCGGTTTAACAAACAGAATCCGTAACAACCGCCTCCGCCGACAATTGACACAGCCGATCGGGCTACCTAGTGTCCTTGAACACTTCGCATATCAAAATTTCTGGTCATTCCTTGTTATGGAAAAGCGTTTCAGATTCAGACTCCTGTTGGCAGCAGTCGCAGCTTTGCTTCCCCTGCTCAGCCATGCCGACGTCGCCTGTGTGCCTGCGCCCGACGGCTTGGTGAGTTGGTGGTCTGCGGAGGGCACTGCCTCGGATTCCGCGGGTGGCCACAACGGCACGCTGCAAGGTGGCGCCACCTTCGCGCCCGGCAAGATCGGCCAAGGTTTCCGATTCGACGGCACCAACAGCTACGTCGTCGTTCCCGATTCCAGTGCGCTCAAGCCCGCCAACGTCACCGCCGAAGCTTGGGTCTGGCTGGATCCAAGTCTCCCCGCGCATCAAGGCGGCGAACAGATCGTCTTCAAGAAGAACACTTGGTCCGCGTGGTTCGAAGGTTACAGCCTCTTGAAGATCACGGTCGATGACGGGAACGGAAATATCTCGGACCGCTTCCAATTCTGCGTATCGCGTTACGGCAATCAAGTGGTCATCAATTCCACGACCATCGCGCAACGCGGCGTGTGGTATCACGTCGCCGCGACGTATGACGGCAACAAGTCCACGCTTTACGTGAACGGCGTGGCTGAAGCGTCCGCGACGCCCGGCTTTGCGCTCGATTACGACACCAATCCGATCTACATCGGCACTTCCGGCACTTGGGCACCATATCTCTCCATGTTCGGCGGCGTCATCGACGAACTCGCCATTTACAGTCGCGCGCTATCCGCGAGCGAGATTCAATCCATTTACACCGCCGGCACCAACGGCAAATGCCCGACCACACCGACCACGAATAGTTGCGTCGCAGCCCCGACGGGCATCGTGGGCTGGTGGCCGGGTAATGGCGATGGACATGACCTCGTCAGCGGCAACGACGCGGCCATTCTCGATGGTGCCACGTTTGCAAACGGCGTCGTCGGTCAGGGCTTCAACTTGGATGGCATTTCGAACCGGGTGGTCATCTCCAATTCACCGACCCTGAATTTTGGCAGCAACGAAGATCTTTCCATCGAGTGCTGGATCAAGGCCTTTCCGAATAACAACCCCAGCAACGTCCGCTCCATCGTGGAAAAGCGGAATGCAGCGGAGAACTATCGCGGCTACACACTGTTCCTCTGGGACGGCTTTCTCGCGTTCCAACTCAGCGAATAATCACACGGCGTCAATTATTTCTCCTTCGGAGCGGATCTGCGCGACGGACAATTCCATCACGTGGCGGTCACCGTGGATCGGGATTCGCCCAGCGGCGGAAAACTCTTCGTGGACGGACAGGTCATCTACAACTTCGACCCCACTGGCGTCAGCGGCAATCTCGTGAACAACGACGTGCTTCGCATCGGGCAACACGCTGCCCCCGGCGATCCGTCCTATTTCCCCGGCGTCATCGACGACGTGGCGATCTACAAGCGCGCACTTTCGACGGCGGAAATTCAATCCATCTACAACGCCGGCAGCGCAGGCAAATGCACAACACCGGCGACGGAAGTTTGCACCCCTGCGCCAGCGGGCATCGTCGGCTGGTGGCCCGCGGAAACGAATGCTACCGATGCCGTCAGCGGCGCCAACGCCACGCTGCAAGGCAATGTCGCTTATGCCACCGGTGAAGTCGGCCAAGCCTTCTCGCTCAACAGCAGCGATGCCGCCGTCGTCATCCCGGCCAGCGCGCAACTCGATGTTGGTAATGCCGAGGGGCTAACGGTTGAAGCCTGGATCAATCCGACGGACGTCAGCGATGCGCACCCGCTCTTCGAATGGAACGACGGCAACTACTGGGGTGTGCATTTCCACATCGCGCCCGGCCAGCCCACCGCTGGTTCGCCCGGTCCGGGCGGCCCCGGCCAACTCTACGCGAACGTCGTCGACATCAACGGCGGCTGGCATCAATTGGGTTCGTCCGCCGGCGCTGTCGCCACCGGAAGT
>JBEGQI010000114.1:0-7239 GCA_041181065.1 Verrucomicrobiota bacterium
GGAAAAGATCGGCGTCGTGCTGACCAAGCTCACCAAGGCGCAGGCCGACTACCTCGGCGTGAATGCCGACGGCCCTTACAAGCCGGAGCACTATCGCTACTAAGCGAATTCAAATCTGAAACATTTCACAGGCGCGTCAGCAATGACGCGCCTTTCTGCTTTCAACCCGAAGGCGCAAAGGGTTTGACACGAATTGCCGAATTGCACGAATAGCCAGGAATTAAAACCGAAGAGCCGAATGCTCGGCAGATTATATCCCAAAGGGATTACGTCATTCAGCCCAAGGTTGTCCGCGCAGCGGACTACCTTGGGTCACGGTGCAAATGGATTTCAACCCTGAAGGGGTTGCAGCGGCGGTATTGCACGGATGGATGCAACCCCTTCAGGGTTGGAGAATTTTTGGTGCGAATACCCAGGGTAGCTCGTGCCGAGCAACCCTGGGCTGACAGATGCAATCCCGTTGGGATTGGCGGGACGGACTACGCCACCGACGGAGCGCGGGCTTCAGCCCGCTTCAGCGCACGCAGGGACGGAGACGTGGGAATTTTTTTGCGGGCGGGCGGGCGGGAGTTGAAGCGGAGTGAACGCCGCGCGCCGCTGACGGGCTGTGCCGGCGGAACTATTTTATCTTTGAATCCGATTGCCAAACTTGTCTATCAGCGTGGCGTTGACGAACACCAGCAAGGTTTCCTCCGGGCTGCCCGCCGCGGGCTTTAGATTTTTTCCCGGGCTGCCAACTGGGCAGCGCAACAGAATCAATGTTTCCCCGTTCTTGAACTGTTGTTTGGTGGTTTCCGTCGCCTTGGTCATGCGAATGGATGGCGTTGCCCCCGGCACAAGCTCACTAGACTCCGTCGCCAGCTTAAGCATCACCCACTCATCGGGCTGCACTTCTGGTGTCACATCCAGCGTCGTGCCCACAGGGATCTGCTTGTCACCCACGGACACATCCTCAGAAGTTGAGACGATGGCTTGCCGACCGGACAGTGTCACTACACTCCCCGGTGAACTGAGCAGGACTGCACCCGGGCAGTTCTTCACCGCATCGCGAAACAGCTTGGATTCGGGGTAGAGTGTTCCCGATGAGTTGATGGCGGACAACAATTTCTCAACTCGTGAATTTGGCACTCGAACGAACGTGCCTTTGATCACCACCTGTTGTTGCGTCGTCGGGGCGACTGTGGTCGTGGAGTTTTTCCCGACGGTTTGCGAAACGGCCAACGTCGCCGCGCCGCCAGCGAGCAACGCCGCCACGCCTACGCCCACCGCGAATTTAATTTTCAACCAAGTCATTGTTTTCATAGTTGTGTTCACGAGTGTTGTTATTGTTGCCGAAATCAAAGTTCCTTTCGCCGTCGCCGTGACGGTGGCCGCCAAGCCCAGCGGCGAGGCTTGCACGGAGTTCGCGGAAATCGCCGCCGTCAACACCGTCGCCGTCAGCGTCACGCCGCGTTTAGTGAGCCAGCCGCGCAGCTTTTCCACCGCGCGGGTCACGCGCTTCTTGGCCGCGTCTTCGCTCGCGCCCAGCGCCGCGCCGACTTCGCCCAGGCTCTTGCCATCGAAATACCGCAGCACGACGGCGTGCCGGTCCGCCGCGCTCAACCCGGCCAGCGCGTCGTCCAGCAGCGGCGCGATGTGCGGCCACGCGTCCTCGGCATTTTCATTCAAGGTGGTTTGCATGAAGGCCTCCTGTTCGCGGCGGGTGCGGCGGATTTCGCTGCGGATGTAAGTCACCGCCGTGAGCCGCGCGGTTTCATACAGCCAGCCGGCAAGGATGACTTTCGCGCCGAGCCGCCCGGATTTTTTGGCGAGGATGACGAATACGGCCTGGGTAATCTCCTCGGCGGCGTGGGCGTTGCGCGTGCGGCGCAGGGCGGCGGAATAGACCTTGTCCACATGGCGCGCGACGAGCGTGGCAAAAGCGGCCTCGGAGTTTTGCTCCGCGTATTGCCGCAGCAGGGCTTGGTCATCCGGTTCGTGCATCTGCTAGTAAATGCCGCCAAACGCGGAAAGGGGACAGAA
The DNA here is from genome assembly GCA_041181065.1 of Verrucomicrobiota bacterium. Classification (GTDB taxonomy): domain Bacteria; phylum Verrucomicrobiota; class Verrucomicrobiia; order Limisphaerales; family DSYF01; genus DSYF01. The sequence continues at coordinate 2,023 of JBEGQI010000114.1, forward strand.
TATTTTCATCTGATGATGGTATGAATTTGCCCGACGAAGAAGTTGCGCGTTTGCACTTGGAAAAGATCGGCGTCGTGCTGACCAAGCTCACCAAGGCACAGGCCGATTACCTCGGCGTGAATGCCGACGGCCCTTACAAGCCGGAGCACTACCGCTACTAAGCGAATTCAAATCTGAAAACACCAAAGGCGAACGAAGCAATCCGTTCGCCTTTTCCATTTCACAATCTCTATTTGGCGGCGGCCTTTAGGCGCAGTTTGCCAATCCGAGTGATATCACTCACGCGCACGAGGATAGGACCAATCAACCGACTAACTTCAAAATCTCCAGTTGCTGGTCGAGACGCTTGGCGGAGACGGGAACTTTGGTCCCGAGTTCTTGCGCAAAGAGCGAGACTTTGAACTCTTCCACCAGCCAGCGGAAGTCTTCGGCGGCGCGGCGCCCTTCAACGGATTTCGGCGGCGTGGCGGTGAATCGCTTCACCGCGTCCTGATACGGCGCGAGTTGGCGGGCGCGTTCGGCATCTTTCACGGGATTCAACTTCGCCCGCTCCAGTCGCGTGAGCAGCGCCTTGAGGTAACGCGGCAATTCCGCGAGCCGCTCGAAGCTGGTGCTTTCCAGAAAGCGCGCGGGCAGCAAGGCGTCCAGTTCCGCGCCGAGCGGATGGGTCGTCTTCGGCGCGGTGGACTGGCCGAGCTGGCTGAGGTCGGTCAAGGTGCGCGGGCGGTTCGCGGCGGCGGGCGCGGGGCCAAGGCGCACGGAAATCTGCTGTCGTAATTGCAGGATGATCTTGAGGCGGTCAGCCAGTTGCGGCGGCAGGCCGCGGAGTCGTTCGCGGGCTTGCGTCACAGCCGTATCGAAGGCGGCTTGCGTGAGGGCCGGAAGCGGTTCGGCGGGGAGCGCGTGGCGTTTCAGGTGTTCAAAGGCGGATTCGAGCAATTCATCGTGCGAGCAGAGCGGCGCGTAGAGGTCTTTGAGCGCGGACAGCGCACGCAAATCTTTCTGCAACCAGCCGAGGTCCTTCTGGAGGGCGAGTTCGATGAGCCGGCCCACGCCGGCGACGCTGGCGGCACGAGCAAGATCCGGGCTGCGGAAGAGGCGCAGGCTGACGTGCTGATCTTCCAGCGCCAGTCCCGGCCAGGCGAAAATGGTTTCTGTGGTAGGGACATCGCGCTGCGATGTCCCCGCCTGAAGCGCAGCGGAAGGCGGAACGGGCGTGGTTGGGTGTGGACGTGCCAAAGGCGCTCCGTCGCCTGACGCTCCGCTCGGCGACGGGGAGCGGCGCAGCGCGCCGTCCCTACCCTCGTCACCACTCACCACAATCTTCTCCGGCAGATCACCGATGTTCCAACTCGTGATGGCGGTGCGTTCCCATTGGCTGGTGGCGCGGCGCCAATCGTCGTTGCCGCGGTCGGGTGCAGCTTTTACGTCCTTCAGTTGCGCGCGCAACTCTTCGAGGCTGCGTCCAGCGGCGAGCGGCTTGCGGTTGCCGTCCACGACCTCGACGCGCGGGCGCAAATGTGCGGGCAACGCTTCCGTGCGCCACGCGTCCGGCGGAATGGTGATGCCATAGCGCCGGAAGATGAAGCGCCCAACCTCGGCGCTGAGGGAATCGCCGCCGGGCTGCAATTCGCGAACAATCTCCTCCACCTTGGGTTCGATGGGTTGCAGTTCGCGGCGCAAGGCCTTGGGCAGCGAGCGCAGCAGTTCGCCGACCTGCTCGGCGCGCAGTCCGGGCACGGACCATTGCACCTGCGCGGGCGACAACGAGCGCGCGAGTTCGACGGGTAATTGCACGGTGACGCCATCCCATTCCTCGCCGGGCGCGTAGGCGTAGCGCAACGGGAGCGGTTGCTCGGCGAGTTTCACGGCGTCGGGGAACGCGGCGCTGTCGTAGTTCAACTTGAGGTCGCCGAGCAAATCGGCTTCGCTGGCGCAGAGGAAGGATTGGTCGGGATGATCGCGCAGGAAGCGGTTCAACTCGTCGAGCGACGCGATGCCCTCGAAGCGGGACGCGTAGAAATTGCAGAACGCCTGGTCGAGATCGAGGAGGCCGTGATGTCGGGCGCGCGTCTGGAGATTCTCGATCTTCTGCCGGAGGGCGCGGTTGTCTTTCAGGAAGCGATATTGCGCGGGAAGTTCCTTTTCCTTTGTCGCCGCCGCCGTCAGGAGACCCTCACTTATTTCGGCTTTCCAATCATCCTTCCCGCGACTTTTAGACGGAGCCTCCTCACGTCGGCTGCTACCGGGAACGATGTCCTCCTCCACCAACGCCGAGCGGATGAAGATGGCCGTGGCTTCCTTGGGATTGAGATTGCCGTAAGCCACCTTGCGCCGCTGCACTTCGAGCCCGTGCAAGGTGATGATCTCGTCGATGAGCACGCGGCCATTGGCGACGTTCCAATGCGGATTCTGATGCGTGACTTTGCAGCAATGCGGCGCGAGCTGGAAGATCCATTGCGGATCGATCCCCGCCACGGTGCGCGCGAACAGTTGCGACGTCTCGACGATCTCGCCCGCGATGAGCCACGCAGGTTGATTGGACTTGGGCTTGGGCGGTTGATTCTTGAGCGGGCGGGCGTCGCGGCCTTTCACGGGCTTCTCGCCGCGTTCATACAACGCCGAGCCGGGAAAGATGGTGACCTCGCGATTGCCCGAGGCTTTGTAAGTGTTCTTCGCCTCGCGCCGCGCGACATGTCCAATGAGGCCAGAAAGAATGGAACGATGGATGGCTGCATAGGCGGCGTTGCTCTCATTGATGCGGAGCGTGCCGAGGTCCTCCAGCGCGTCGTGCAGTTGCGCGTGCAAATCCTGCCATTCGCGCATGCGGAGGTAGGAAAGGAAGTGTTGCTTGCAGAAACGACGGCGCTGGCCCTGCGTGCGGAGACGTTCCCACTCGTCGTGGACGGCGTTCCAGATGTTGAGGAGCGCCAGAAAGTCGGAGGCCGGATCGGCAAAGCGCTTGTGCGCCGCCGCCGCGGCGTCCTTCTGGTCAAGCGGACGTTCGCGCGGGTCCTGGATGCTGAGGCCCGCCGCGATGATGAGCAGTTCGCGCGAGGCGTGCTCGACTTGTGATTGCAACAGCATGCGCCCGAGCGTGGGATCAATGGGCAGACGCGCGAGGTCACGTCCGAGCGGAGTCAGGGCCCGTTGCGCGTCGAGGGCGCCGAGTTCCTGGAGCAACGTGTAGCCGTTCGCAATCGCTGCCGGAGTCGGCGGCTGGACGAACGGGAACGTCTCGATGTCGCCGAGGCCGAACGCCTTCATGCGGAGGATGACTTCCGCGAGGTTCGCGCGCTGGATCTCCGGCTGCGTGAACGCGGGACGAGCATTGAAATCTTCTTCGGAGTAAAGGCGGATGCAGATGCCGTCCTGCACGCGGCCCGCCCGACCTTTGCGCTGGTTGGCGCTGCTTTGCGAGACGGGCTCGATGGGCAGGCGGCGCGTGCGCGTGCGCGGGTTGTAACGGCTGATGCGCGCCAGCCCAGCGTCGATGACGAAGCGGATTCCAGGAATCGTGAGCGAGGTTTCGGCGATGTTCGTTGCAATGACGATCTTGCGCCGTTCACAAGGGGCGAAGACGCGTTGTTGATCGCCGGAACTAAGCCGCCCGAAGAGCGGGATGATCTCGGCGTCGCCGGCGAAACGGCCTGTGAGTTGATCGCCCACTTCACGGATGTCGCGCTCGCCGGGCAGGAAGATGAGCACGTCGCCGAAGCTGGATTCGTAGAGCACGCGCTCGGCGGCTTGAATCGCGGCGTCCACATAACTGACGTCGCCCTGCTCCTCCGACTCCGCGACGGGCGCTTGATATTGGACCTCGACGGGAAAGAGCCGCCCGGAAACTTCGATGATGGGCGCGTTGCCAAAATGACGGGAGAACAGCTGCGTGTCGATGGTGGCGGACGTGACGATCAGTTTCAGGTCGTTGCGCCGCGCGAGCAGGCCCTTCAAGTGGCCGAGCAGGAAGTCGATGTTCAGGCTGCGCTCGTGGGCTTCGTCGATGATGATGCAGTCGTAATCGGAAAGCTGCGGGTCGCCCTGCGCCTCGGCCAGCAGGATGCCATCGGTCATCAGCTTGATGTAGGTCTCGGCACTGGAACGGTCGTCGAAGCGGATCTTGCAGCCGACCTGACGGCTCCACTCGACATTCAACTCCTCCGCAATGCGCCGTGAAATGGAAAGCGCCGCCACACGACGCGGCTGCGTGCAACCGATCTTCGCCTTGATGCCGAGCCCGGCATCGAGACACATCTTCGGAAGTTGCGTGGTCTTGCCCGAACCGGTTTCGCCCGCGATGACGACGACCTGGTTCGCCTTGATGGCGGCGATGATCTCGTCTTTACGCGCCGTGATGGGCAGTTCCGGCGGATAGGAAACCGCGGGGACGTTCAACCGACGCTGTTCCCGCGTGGCAACGGATTGGCGCGTCTGCTCCAGCAAACGGTCGAGGATGCGGTCGTGTTGCTCGGGATGGAGACGATCGCGAAAGAGCCGGGACGCGCGCAGACCGAGCCGCACCCAGTCAGGCAGCATGGCCTGCGGGAGCAGCTGGCGGAGTTCGTTGATGCGCGGATCGTTCATGACCGGGCGCAGGTTTTAGCGGAAAGCTGGCGCTGGTGGAATGGGCAAATTCGAGGCAAGCTCAGGCCATGGCAAGCGAATCACGCAGCAGCGGTCATCCAGATGCACTCGGCCCCGTCACCGCCGGCGTGCCGAAGAAGTTCCGCGCCAGCCGACTCAGCAAACCGGGCGTGGCTGAAAGCGCAGCGCCCGCGAAGCCGGAGTTCAGTTTCAATCTCAAGCCCGCCGATGTGGCGCGGCACTTGAACCGCTTTGTCATCGGTCAAAGTGAAGCGAAGAAGGTGTTAAGCGTGGCGCTCTGCGATCACTTTCAGCATGTCCGGCTGACGTTGGAGGGTTCCCCTGCTCCGTTTTACCAGAAGCAGAACGTGCTGCTGCTCGGCCCGACCGGCGTCGGCAAAACGCATCTCATCCGCTCGGCAGCGGAATTGATCGGCGTGCCGTTCGTGAAGGCCGACGCGACGAAGTTCAGCGAGACCGGCTACGTCGGTGGCGATGTGGATGATCTGGTGCGTGATCTTGTTCGTCGCGCAGGCGGCGACGTGAAGAAGGCGGAGCATGGAATCATCTATCTCGACGAAATCGACAAGCTCGCGACGCGCGGCGAAAGCGGCGGGCGCGATGTCTCGGGTC
>JBEGQI010000115.1:0-6778 GCA_041181065.1 Verrucomicrobiota bacterium
GATTAAGGAGTGAGGACGTGGGGATAAGCGGTCGAGGTATTCGCGCAGGTCGGGAGCGTGCTCGCGTTGCCGATCGTGTAGCTGTCAGTGCCGGTCGTCGGGCAGCTCGGCCAGGTGCCCGTGTCGCCACGGCCCACATACGGCGTCAAACCCGTCTTGTCCAGCGTCGCAGAGGGCTGCTCCAACTGGAGCTGCTGCTTCGCGCTGTCGATCAGGCGCAGGTTGTTCACGCACGAATTCATCTGCGCCATCTTACGGGCACGGACGAAGTTCGGGATCGCGATCGCGGCCAAAAGACCGATGATGGCCACCACAATCATGATTTCAACGAGCGTGAAGCCCGCTTTCTTGGTGCTGTTGATCTTCATAGACTAACTTCTCTTTCTTGTGCGGTGTTGTGGACAGCGCAGCAGGCGGGTTATGATTTAGAACAGTTCTGTCCACGTATTGCCTGCTGCTTACCGCAAGTGTGTGATAAGCAATGTTGGTGCCATCTCACGTTTCTGCAAAAAGGGCTCATTTTCCAAAAAAACCCCCACCAGGCGCGATAAAGTGCAGCTCAAAACAGGCTCTCAATTCCAAGAAGTTGAAAAACTATCCAATACTGAGACAGAAGACGTGCATTGGGCGCTGCCCAAAGATTCGAAAAGCAAACGAGCCCGGTTTGCCCCGGGCTCGTCTGGAATGCAGATAAACCGATCTCTTAGGGTGCGAGAACGTGGGGATATGCGGTCGTGGTATTCGCACAAACCGGGAGCGTGCTGGCATCGCCAATGGTATAACTGTCGGTGCCGGTGCTCGGACAATTCGGCCACGTGCCGTTGTCACCACGGCCGACATACGGAGTCAGGCTGGTTTTGTCGAGCGTCGCCGACGGGCGCTCCAACTGCAGCTGCTGCTTTGCGCTGTCAATCAACCGCAGGTTGTTGATGCACGAATTCATCTGCGCCGTCTTGCGGGCGCGAACGAAGTTCGGGATCGCAATCGCGGCCAAAAGACCGATGATGGCCACCACGATCATGATTTCAACGAGCGTGAAGCCCGCTTTTTTCAACGTTGATACTTTCATACTCACCTTTCTTTCGACGCGCGGCGCGAACAAGGCAGCGGGCGGTTTATGTTATTAGAACGGTTCTGTTCGCGAATTGCCCGCTGCACACCACACAATTCTGGCAGAAACTACAGCCAGCGACTCCAGGCGTCAATTCAGTGAAACACCGGAGCCAAAGAGTAATACCCGCAAGGCTGAAAGAGTTTCGGTGCGACCCAACTTGCGTCAGCCACCTGCCCTGTTAACAATCCCGTCATGCAACCACAGCAGCAACCGCGCATCTATGTCGCAGGACATCGCGGACTCGTTGGGAGCGCAATCTGGCGCGAGCTTCAGCTTCGCGGGTTCACGAATCTGATTGGCCGCACCCATGCTGAACTCAACCTCCTCGATGCACCGGCCGTCGATCAATTTTACACAGCGACCCAGCCCGAGTATGTCTTCATCGCGGCGGCAAAAGTGGGCGGCATCCACGCAAACCACACCCATCCCGGCCAATTCCTCTTCGAGAATCTCCAGATTCAAAACAACCTCATTCACGGTGCTTGGAAGGCACGCGTCAAGAAGCTGCTATTCCTCGGCAGTTCCTGCATCTACCCGAAGCACGCTCCGCAGCCGCTCAAGGAAGAACACCTGCTCACCGGCCCACTTGAACCCACGAATGAATGGTATGCCATCGCCAAGATTGCCGGCATCAAGCTCTGCCAAGCCTACCGCCGCCAATATGGCTGCGACTTCATCAGCGCCATGCCTACGAACATGTATGGCCCAAATGATAATTACGACTTAGAGAACTCGCATGTGCTCCCTGCACTCCTGCGCAAATTCCACGAAGCCAAGTCCACTCACCAACCGGAAGTCATTTGCTGGGGCACGGGCACGCCGCGCCGCGAATTCCTTTACGCTGACGACCTCGCCCGTGCCTGCCTCTTCCTGATGCAACGCTACAGCGACGAACAATTCATCAACGTGGGATTCGGCGACGACCTTTCCATCCGTGAACTCGCCGAAACCATTCAGCGCATCGTCGGTTTCAAAGGCAAAATCGTCTGGGACACTTCCAAGCCCGACGGGACACCGCGCAAGCTGATGGACACCTCACGCCTGAGCGCACTCGGGTGGAAGCCGGAGATCAGTCTCGAACAGGGAATCCGGCTCGCCTACGAGGACTTCCTCAAGCGTTACGGCAAATAAAAAAACCGGCGAGCCCGCAGGCTCGCCGGTTTCGACATTCACCTGAGCAACGTCAGCCGCGCATTTGAATCTCGCCGGAGCGGTGCCGCCGAAGGAGTTCCACATCCGCATCCACCATCAGCTTGGCCAAATCAACGAACTTAGTTTTCGGCTCCCAACCCAACTTCTTCTTTGCTTTCGAATAATCGCCGATCAACAACTCAACTTCCGCCGGACGGAAATAGCGCGGGTCGATCTCGACGTGCTTCTTCCAATCAAGGCCAACGTGACCGAAGGCCACTTCCAAAAACTCGCGCACGGTATGCGTTTCACCCGTGGCAACCACGTAGTCGTCTGGCTTGTCCTGCTGCATCATCAGCCACATCGCCTCGACAAACTCCTTCGCATAGCCCCAGTCGCGCTTTGCGTCTAAGTTGCCCAGATATAGTTTGTCCTGCATGCCGGCTTTGATGTGCGCCACGGCCCGCGTGATTTTGCGCGTCACAAACGTCTCGCCGCGCCGCGGAGATTCATGGTTGAATAGGATGCCGTTGCTCGCGTGCAATCCGTAGGACTCGCGGTAGTTGACGGTGATCCAGTAGGAATAAACCTTCGCACAACCATACGGGCTGCGCGGATAAAACGGCGTCGTCTCCTTCTGCGGCACTTCTTGCACCAAGCCGAACATCTCCGAGGACGAAGCCTGATAAAACCGGGGCTTGATGCCCGTCTCGCGAATCGCCTCGAGCAGCCGGACTGTGCCCGTGCCCGTGATGTCCGCAGTGTATTCCGGCGCGTCAAAGCTGACACGCACATGGCTCTGCGCGGCTAGATTGTAAATTTCGTTCGGTTGAACTTGTCCGATCAACCGGGCCAATGCGCTCGCATCGGAAAGATCGCCGTAATGCAGGAAGAGCCGCTTCTTGTCCACTTGCGGATCCTCGTAGATCGGATCCAGGCGACCGGTGTTGAACGTGCTGGCGCGCCGGATGATGCCGTGCACTTCATAGCCTTTGGCGAGCAGCAACTCCGCCAGATACGAGCCGTCCTGCCCCGTGATGCCCGTGATGAGCGCTTTTTTGACCATAATGATGTGGCGCGCAGTCTGCCAAACAGCCTCACTTGGGCAAGCACACTCTACACCACCACCACTTCAAACCAGCTTCCCGTGCGCCGCCATGAATTTCTCCACGCGCCGCGCATCCACCACCTCCGACCAATGACCGTTCTTCTTGAAGTGGCTCCCGATGATGAACCCGTCTGCGCCCCGGCAGAACTTGCGCAAGTTCTCACTCGTCACACCCGAGCCGAGATAAACCGGCAGATGACACTTCGCCTTCACCGCACTGACATCTGCTGCCTGCGGCGCATGACCGGTTGCACTGCCCGTGACGATGACCGCATCGCCACGCATGAACCCCACCGCTTCAGCCGTGTCGCCGATGCCGACATCCGCCGTGATGGCGTGCGAACTGTGCTTCTTCTTCACGTCGGCCCAAACTTGCACGCGGTCCGCGCCAATCTGTTTGCGGAACCGCAGCAACTCCGCCGCGCTCGATTGGATGATCCCTTCGTCCGCCACATGCGCGAAGGCGAATCCCTCGGCTCGGATGAAGTCCAATCCCGCCGCGTGCGCCACGGCCATTGCCTCGCGATTCGCGCCCGCCAGGATTTGCACGCCGCATGGAACACCCGCCACCTCGCGGACCGCCCGCGCGATGATCGCCATCGCCGACACGATCTCCGGCCCGACGCTGCCGCGCAGATACGGAGTGTCATGCATGTTCTCCAGCATGATGCCGTGAACGCCCGCCGCGCGATACAGCCGCGCCTCTTCGCACGCTTTGCGTTCGATGGCGCCTAGGTTCAGCTGATGCGTCGGCGTGCCCGGCAACGCCTCGACGTGAACCATGGCGATGACCGGCTTGGAGGATTTGAAAAGCGGATTGGGAACTGACATGGCGAAAGACTAGCGGTTGCGGACTGGAAAGTTCAACTCAAGGTTCAGCGTCCCGACCCGTGGCCGCCTTGATTCGCTGCCGCCACTCCTCTGGCGAAACATCCCGCGGAAGGGCATGACACACCTTCTCGAAGCCAGGGAAGTTCCAGAGATTCGGAAAATCGCGACACTGCTGCGGCTTCACTGGTTGGATGGCGCAATCATCGCCCACGAGAAACTCGCACTCCCCATTCTCCCGCTCCAACAACGACAACCCCTGCCGGTCGGAGCGCACCCGCGTGTGACGCGCGATGAAGTCCGCCTCACTCAAGCCCAGATGCGCCGCGATGCGGACGATCTCCTCGTCCGTCAATTTCACCTGACCGGGCCAACGGCAACACGCCGTGCAACGCTGACATTCGTAAAAAATCGGCACCCCCTAGTTTTGAATGACCGCCACCGCTCCGCAACCACGAAGGCTGAACGCTTCGCGACCGGAATTGTCCTTTACCCACGGTGCAAACACACTTTAACGTCGCACAGCTTTACTTGTCCCCAGTTCACCATGACTGACACCACCCGCAGCTCCACCGCCGTTCCCTGGCGTAAGACCCGTTTTGGTTTTGTCGCCCTGCTCGCGTTGTCGCTCCTCTCGGGCTGGACGCTCCTGCGCGCGTTCCTGTTCTCCCGGTTCGCCGGCAATGAGACGTCATTCAGCGAACTCGCCCAACTCATCGCCGCCGGATTCCAGCGCGACCTGTTCATGGCACTGGTCTTCTCGCTGCCGTGGCTCGGCTGGTTCGTCATCCTGCGGGATCGCGCCTTCGGGGAAGCGTGGCATCGCTGGCTGTTCACCGCGGCCAGCTTCGGTTTCATCGCGTGGCAAATCTTCCAGCTCGCCATCGAGTATTATTTCTTCGAGGAGTTCCGCTCCCGCTTCAACACCGTGGCAGTCGATTACCTCATCTATCCGCACGAAGTGTTCGTCAACATCGGTGAGAGCTATCCCGTCATCCCCATCGTCAGCGCGTGCCTCATCCTGGGCGTCGCGTGGACTTGGCTGGCCCGGCGGCTTTGCCGCCCGATGTGGAACGACCCGGCACCGCTCGGCAAACGCTTCTTCCACTTCGTCGGTGCGTTGGCGCTGGCGCTCGTGCTGGCGGTCACGTTCAACTTCAAAGGCGCGACTATCAGCAAGGACCGCACGTTGAATGAGATCGCGAACAACGGGCCCATCTCGTTCATCGCCGCCTTCTGGACGCGCAATCTCGACTACACCGCATTCTACAAAACGTTGCCGAAGGAGGAGGCTTACGCACGCGCACGCCGGTTGCTCACCGAACCCGGCGTGGAGTTCGTCAATCCTGGCGAAAGCATCCGCCGCCGCATCGCGGGCGACGCGACCAAGCCGCGTTTGAACTTGGTCATCATCCTTGAAGAGAGTCTCGGCTCGGAATTCTGGGGCTGCCTGGGCCGCACGAATACGCTCACGCCTGCGATGGACAGGCTCGCGCTGGAGGAAGGCTGGCTCTTCACGAATCTCTACGCCTCGGGCAATCGCACAGTGCGCGGTTTTGAAGGCGTGCTGGCATCGTTCCCGCCGTTGCCGGGCGATTCCATCGTGAAGCGCGACCGATCGGAGAACGTCGAGACCATCGCCCGCGTGCTCAAGCGCGATGGCTACAACACCCTCTTCCTTTACGGCGGCCGGGGCGTGTTTGACGGCATGCGCGCCTTCGCGGTCCACAACGGCTACGACAAATTCGTCGAGCAGAAGCATTTTGAAAATCCGAGCTTCACGACCGCCTGGGGCGTCGCGGACGAAGATCTGTTCAAGCGCACGGTGACCGAGTTGCGCGACCTGTCCAAGCAGGACAAACCTTTCTGCGCCACGGTGCTGACGGTTTCCAACCACAAGCCTTACACCTATCCGACAGGCCGCATCGCGGAAGATCCCTTGAAGAAGAAACGCGAGCATGCGGTAAAGTATTCCGACTGGTGCCTTGGGGAATTTTTCAAGGCGGTGAAAAACGAGCCCTACTGGACGAACACAGTCTTCTGCGTCGTCGCTGATCATGGGGCACGCGTTTACGGCAGCCAAACCATCCCGATCAAGTCTTACGAAATCCCGATGGTGCTGCTCGGCCCGGCGCTCGTTAAAGAACCGAAGCAACTGGACCAGCTCGGCTGCTCGCTGGATGTGCCCGTGACGTTGCTCGGCTTGATTGGCCGGCCCTACGAATCCCTGTTCTTCGGCCGTGACTTGCTCAAGGGCGACCCCGCGCACGAACGCGTGCTCATCAATCACAACCGCAGCATCGGCATCTGGGCCAAGGAACGGATGATCGTTCTCAGCCTGCAAAAGAGCGTGGAATACTACGAAGGCGACCCGAAGAAGGTCGAAGTCCGCACCCTGGCCAATCCCGGCGCAACCGAACAGCAGTTAAGCGATGACTGCGCCGCGTTGTTCCAAGTGGCCGACGATCTTTACATGAACCAGCGGTATCACCTCGACCCGTAAGAGGCCAAAATAACGGTCAATGCCCAAAAAAGGTTTTGATCATGTCCGGTCCGTTCTCCCAGAAGATAAGCGCCACGCCCATAAGCGATCCGCC